>NZ_JAKKRH010000140.1:0-796 GCF_025654465.1 Shewanella sp. SM101 | reverse complement strand
AGGGTACTTAGATGTTTCAGTTCCCCTCGTTCGCCTCGCAACACTATGTATTCATGTTGCGATAACAGCTTATGCTGCTGGGTTCCCCCATTCGGACATCGTTAGCTCAAATGCTTGTTACTAGCTCGCCAACGCTTTTCGCAAGTTACTACGTCCTTCATCGCCTCTGACTGCCAAGGCATCCACCGTATACGCTTAGTCGCTTAACCATACAACCCAAATGAGTTTCACTCACCTGCGCCGCATTGCGACCAGCTTGGTTTTACTTGTCTCACTTCTGACCAAAGAAGTGGACGCGCCTTAGACGTAAACTATTCARYAAAGAATAATTTACTWTTGAATATTCAAGACACTTAATAAAGTGTTTGAGAACTCATGTTCAATGCTTTCGCATTAAACGTTTTGTAATTAATCACATGACAGACTCATGCAATTAAATACTATCAGCTTTCCAAATTGTTAAAGAACAACATCTACCTGCAAGAGGGATGTTTCGCTCTGACTTCTCGTGAGAGAAGCTAAACAAGCAATCTGTGTGAACACTCARCAAACATTAAGTTAGTCGTATAGGTAAGGAGGTGATCCAGCCCCAGGTTCCCCTAGGGCTACCTTGTTACGACTTCACCCCAGTCATGAACCACAAAGTGGTGAGCGCCCCCCCGAAGGTTAAGCTACCCACTTCTTTTGCAGCCCACTCCCATGGTGTGACGGGCGGTGTGTACAAGGCCCGGGAACGTATTCACCGTGGCATTCTGATCCACGATTACTAGCGATTCCGACTTCATGGAGTCGAGTT
>NZ_JAKKRH010000139.1:0-803 GCF_025654465.1 Shewanella sp. SM101 | reverse complement strand
TAAAAAAGCCAAAGATAATTTTTTAGTTTATCTTTGGCATCTCTATCCATAGTGCATATGCCTTATTACTTTGCAATAAAGTCAGAATAAGGTGTAAATGGTGGAGCTATGCGGGATCGAACCGCAGACCTCCTGCGTGCAAGGCAGGCGCTCTCCCAGCTGAGCTATAGCCCCATTTACATGCAGTGCGAGTAAGTAAGATGTTCCAAACCTCTAAAAGGATTGGTTTGCCAAATCGAGTTATCCGCGGCAAATTAACGCGACGTTTAGTTCACTAAACGAGTGTTAATTTAACAAAGGAGAACGAAGATTTGGTGGGTCAGAGTGGACTTGAACCACCGACCTCACCCTTATCAGGGGTGCGCTCTAACCAGCTGAGCTACAGACCCATCTTTGATAAACCTATTTAACTAGGTCCATCTTTTACTCTTTCTTCTATCAAGCAAATCTGTGTGAACACTCAAAAGCATCGAGTTAGTCGTATAGGTAAGGAGGTGATCCAGCCCCAGGTTCCCCTAGGGCTACCTTGTTACGACTTCACCCCAGTCATGAAMCACAAAGTGGTGAGCGCCCCCCCGAAGGTTAAGCTACCCACTTCTTTTGCAGCCCACTCCCATGGTGTGACGGGCGGTGTGTACAAGGCCCGGGAACGTATTCACCGTGGCATTCTGATCCACGATTACTAGCGATTCCGACTTCATGGAGTCGAGTTGCAGACTCCAATCCGGACTACGACGAGCTTTGTGAGATTAGCTCCACCTCGCGGCTTTGCAACCCTCTGTACTCGCCATTGTAGCACGTGT
>NZ_JAKKRH010000138.1:0-821 GCF_025654465.1 Shewanella sp. SM101 | reverse complement strand
GCCAGTCAGCCCATGGGTTAAATAGGCGGTGACCCAGCGATTGACACTGGTTCTACTGACCTTAAGCATGCTTGCGATGGCGGTACGAGAATGACCTTCAGTGAAATGGAGTAAGGCAAGATAGCGCATACGTTTGCGTGCACTTTTCTCCGATTTTACTAAGGCTGCGATGTGGGGATGATTCATATTTTGTATGATTAAAAACTGATGACCAATTAGATCACATAATTAATATAATTGGTATAATTAAATAGACACTAGGCTGTATTTAACAAATTGCGGACGCAAAAAAGCCAGCTTATTCAGCTGGCTTCGTTGCATCTCAATGAGATAATTAGGCGCTTGGCGATGACCTACTCTCACATGGGGAGACCCCACACTACCATCGGCGCGTTTGCGTTTCACTTCTGAGTTCGGGATGGGATCAGGTGGTTCCACAAGGCTATTGTCACCAAGCAAATTCTGTTTATTACCGTGKCCATCWCTGGACCACGTTAATAATAATTCGGAAAGCTGATTTKCTTTGTTTGAGTCTTTAACTTYATCAAGTGTCGATATTCTGTCTAAGGCTWCTTTGTAAAACCCATCTGGGTTGTATGGTTAAGCCTCTCGAGTCATTAGTACATGTTAGCTCAACGCCTCACAACGCTTACACACCATGCCTATCAACGTCCTAGTCTCGAACGGCTCTTTAGAGGAATTAAATTCCTAGGGATGACTCATCTTAGGGYTCGCTTCCCGCTTAGATGCTTTCAGCGGTTATCGATTCCGAACGTAGCTACCGGGCAATGCCATTGGCATGACAACCCGAACACCAGCGG
>NZ_JAKKRH010000137.1:0-832 GCF_025654465.1 Shewanella sp. SM101 | reverse complement strand
CGACTCATACTTTGCTCAATCTGAAGACGCCATATTAATTGTCTGAATTTCAAGCTTGTGTAATGCGAACCTTGATCGCTGTGATATATCACATTCTCAGGCTTACCCCTTAACTCAAATGCCATTTTCAAAGCTTTACAGGTCAGCTCACTATCTGGTGATAATGACAAAGCCCATCCAACAGGTTTGCGGGAAAATAAGTCTAAAACAACGGCTAGATAGGCCCAACGATTACCGACCCAAACATACGTCACGTCGCCACACCACACTTGATCTGGTTGAGTTACTGCAAACTGTCGATTAAGCGTATTGGGGATTGCAACATGCTCTTGTGTCGCTTTTCTATAAGAATGCTTAGGCTGCTGACAGCTTAATAACCCAAGCTTTTTCATTAGATTACGGGCTCGATAACGACTGAGACCAATCCCTTTGTTAGTCACTAATTGCGCTATCGTTCGCGCACCGGCAGAGCCATGACTAATACGATGTGCAGCCTTCACTTCACTGCATAAAATAGTAAAGTCTGCATCAATATGTTCTTTTCTTTTTAGCCAATACTTATAGCTACTTCGATGCACTTTGAATGCATTACAAATTGTGAGAATAGAGTGGCTCTGCTTGAGTGCGCTGATTAGCGTAAATTGTTCATCGAGTCTGACATCAAGAGAGCGGTAGCCTTTTTTAGGATAAGATTGTGCTCCTCAAGACGAGCTATTTGCTTCTTCAGCTCACGGATTTCAATTTGTTCAGGGGTAATCGGAGATGCTTTTGGTGTGCCACCCTGGCGTTCTAGTTTTAACTGTCTCACCCATTTATCCATAGTGGACTTACC
>NZ_JAKKRH010000136.1:0-1067 GCF_025654465.1 Shewanella sp. SM101 | reverse complement strand
CGCCATCGCCTGCCATGGTGACGCCCAATGAAGCTTGCGCGACATCCACACCTACTATGTCAGCATACACAAAACCCGCACCTGGAATATTCAAGGTCTTCAGCTTAATGCTTGCCTTACCATTAGCGTCAGTCAGCACAGAGCCAATTTCTGGGTCAAATAACCCTAACGCCGCATTACTTAAACTAAATTGCACCAACTTGTTGGCTAAGGCACTGCCATCAGCTGCCAGTAACGTTGCCGTCACGGTTGCAGGGGTCGCTGCGTTAATGTTGGTGGTAGTTGAACTGAGTGTTAGTTTCGGTGGTGGCACTTGCCCTACCGCATTACCGTCACCTTGCATATAAAGCGATACATCGGCAGTACTGTCATAACCAAACACATTTACTTTAACATTCACTGCACCTTCAATATTTGCAGTTATTAATTGAATTTTGGCAACACCGTTTGCATCCGTTAACGCAAACTCACGATAATTCCGGAGCCATCTCCAGTGTTACCGTCACCAGCCATATTCACACCGAGCGAAGCTGGCTCTGCATCCACACCTTGCACTAAGGCAGTCACTAAGGCCGCGCCTTTGATATCCGCCGTTGCTAAGGTTATTTTCGCGACACCGTTACTATTGGTTAGCGCCGTACCCGTGGCAGGGTCAAAAATACCCAAGGTATTATCGTTTAAGGAGAAGCTCACCAGTTTGTTGACGAGCGGCAGGCCATCTTTATCTTTCACTAAGGCAGTAACTTCAGCAGGGGTCGCAGCAGTGATTTCAATCGCACTCGCAGTCAAACTTATGGTGGATTTATTACCAGCTATTACGCCATCGCCTGCCATGGTGACGCCCAATGAAGCTTGCGCGACATCCACACCTACTATGTCAGCATACACAAAACCCGCACCTGGAATATTCAAGGTCTTCAGCTTAATGCTTGCCTTACCATTAGCGTCAGTCAGCACAGAGCCAATTTCTGGGTCAAATAACCCTAACGCCGCATTACTTAAACTAAATTGCACCAACTTGTTGGCTAAGGCACTGCCATCAGCTGCCAGTAACGTTGCCGTCACGG
>NZ_JAKKRH010000135.1:0-872 GCF_025654465.1 Shewanella sp. SM101 | reverse complement strand
CGATGACTTTGATAATCTGACGCTTCTCAAGTTGCCACCTTATTCACCGGAGTTGAATCCAATAGAGCAGGTATGGCAATGGCTGCGTCAAAATGTGTTGGCCAATCGTTGTTTTAGTGGTTATGACGATATTGTCGAACAGTGCTCTATCGCATGGAATACCTTCATTGAGAAGAAAGCAAGAGTGATAGAATTGTGTACTAGACCGTGGACAATTTTGACCAGTTAATTAATGTAATTGGTATAAAAGTCTGAAATAAAGGAAGGAAAAAACGTAAAGAACTAGCAGAAGAAACAAAACTAAAATGAATAGAACAATACTCGATAGCATTGGTCTTTAAATGACAATTTAACAAATTGCACACGCAAAAAAGCCAGCTTATTCAGCTGGCTTGGTTACATCTCAATGAGATAATTAGGCGCTTGGCGATGACCTACTCTCACATGGGGAGACCCCACACTACCATCGGCGCGTTTGCGTTTCACTTCTGAGTTCGGGATGGGATCAGGTGGTTCCACAAGGCTATTGTCACCAAGCAAATTCTGTTTATTGCCGTGTCCATCGCTGGACCACGTTAATAATAATTCGGAAAGCTGATTTGCTTTGTTTGAGTTCACACTTCATCAAGTGTCGATATTCTGTCTAAGGCTGCTTATAAAACCCATCTGGGTTGTATGGTTAAGCCTCTCGAGTCATTAGTACATGTTAGCTCAACGCCTCACAACGCTTACACACCATGCCTATCAACGTCCTAGTCTCGAACGGCTCTTTAGAGGAATTAAATTCCTAGGGATGACTCATCTTAGGGCTCGCTTCCCGCTTAGATGCTTTCAGCGGTTATCGATTCCGAACGTAGCTACCGGGCAATGCC
>NZ_JAKKRH010000134.1:0-890 GCF_025654465.1 Shewanella sp. SM101 | reverse complement strand
CCGCTGGTGTTCGGGTTGTCATGCCAATGGCATTGCCCGGTAGCTACGTTCGGAATCGATAACCGCTGAAAGCATCTAAGCGGGAAGCGARCCCTAAGATGAGTCATCCCTAGGAATTTAATTCCTCTAAAGAGCCGTTCGAGACTAGGACGTTGATAGGCATGGTGTGTAAGCGTTGTGAGGCGTTGAGCTAACATGTACTAATGACTCGAGAGGCTTAACCATACAACCCAGATGGGTTTTACAAAGAAGCCTTAGACAGAATATCGACACTTGATGAAGTGGTCATAAAATGCTCCTGCATTTATGACATCAAGTACATCCTTGTACTTGTTGAACTCAAACAAAGCAAATCAGCTTTCCGAATTATTAACGTGGTCCAGAGATGGACACGGTAATAAACAGAATTTGCTTGGTGACAATAGCCTTGTGGAACCACCTGATCCCATCCCGAACTCAGAAGTGAAACGCAAACGCGCCGATGGTAGTGTGGGGTCTCCCCATGTGAGAGTAGGTCATCGCCAAGCGCCTAATTATCTCATTGAGATGTAATCAAGCCAGCTGAATAAGCTGGCTTTTTTGCGTCTGTAATTTGTAGAAATTAGTCCATTTTTCTTTCAACTTGCATGTTTCTCCGCTATTTTTATACCAATTACATTAATTAACTGGTCAAAATTGTCCACGGTCTAGTACACAATTCTATCACTCTTGCTTTCTTCTCAATGAAGGTATTCCATGCGATAGAGCACTGTTCGACAATATCGTCATAACCACTAAAACAACGATTGGCCAACACATTTTGACGCAGCCATTGCCATACCTGCTCTATTGGATTCAACTCCGGTGAATAAGGTGGCAACTTGAGAAGCGTCAGATTATCAAAGTCATCG
>NZ_JAKKRH010000133.1:0-904 GCF_025654465.1 Shewanella sp. SM101 | reverse complement strand
ATTGAGGCAGTTATTGAGGCATTTGAAGCATCTGTGACGCAAAATCCTTTGAGCCATGCAWTATGTCAAGAGTTAGTTGAACTTGGCATTACTCAAGTAAGGCACGCGATAAAAGAGGATTTTAGAATACTGTACGAGGTTAGCTACATTAATGATGAGTCTCTTGTTACTGTGCTACTTTTTTTGAATCAACGACCAAGCATACAGAACCAACTGATCAATCATTGCTTGGTTTATAAGTAATTGCTTGCGGCAGTGAGAATCGAGGACGGCCTTTAGTCGCGAGAATCTAGGATACTTACAAGCTGGCTTTAGACTCTAGCTGCGAAGCGCTCTAGCGTTCTTCGAACGTCGCTTTGCTAAGGATGTCGGCACGTTTTTCGCTATTTTGGTATGCGAGTTTTGTATTTTTGGTCACTTGGGTTTGTAAACATTTCATCAGAAGAAAATATTTATGTCATTAATGAGCATCATCAATACTTCGGCTTCAAGTCAATCCCATAACCGCTCGCAAACACTCGAAAAATTGTGGCAAGACTACGAAAAAAAACAATTAAGAAATAAACGTTATCAAACAAAATTAGAGGGTTTTTATCGCGAGTTCACCTCACAATTACTTGAAAAAGAGCAGGCCGTATGTGATGCCTCAGCCCAATCGGTGTTTTTCAAGATAGTTGTCACTCTTTGTTTAAATATTAAGCTGCATTTATTACGCCTTCTTCTGGTGCCTTATCTGGGTTGAGTGTTACAGCGCCAACCGCTTCACAATTTCTGATCTCTGTAGACCAACGCATCGGTTTTCTTTCCTTCGCCGCCTCAAGCACTTTCTTGCGCTTCGCTAAAATAGCGCCATCTTGCAGTGCATGACGTTGCCCTGGTGAGACAAAATTTAGCTGGCTGTGTT
>NZ_JAKKRH010000132.1:0-925 GCF_025654465.1 Shewanella sp. SM101 | reverse complement strand
TGCTTAAGGTCAGTAGAACCAGTGTCAATCGCTGGGTCACCGCCTATTTAACCCATGGGCTGACTGGCCTTGACGATGCGCCCAATCCGGGCCGTCCTGCGACACTGTCCATCGCACAGCAAGCTAAGCTTAAAGCGTTCGTACAGCACAGAAGTCTATCTGAACAAGGTGGCAGGTTGATGGCCAAGGATGTCGGCCTATTTATTCAGTCTGAATTTGGTGTGACGTTCAAGCAAGCAAATATCTACCGCTTGCTGCATCAACTTGGCTTCTCATGGATTACCACTCGCTCTCGCCACCCGAAACAATCTGAGGCTATACAAGAGGCTTTTAAAAAACTTCCGGATGGCAACGATCCTTAACACACCTGGGCACGTTGCGCTCGATCGCATTGACGTTTGGTTTCAAGATGAAGCCCGCTTTGGCCAACAGAATACCACCACCCGTATTTGGGCTGAGAAAGGGACCCGTCCACGGGCCGTAAAGCAGCAACAATTTGAATCAGCGTATCTATATGGCGCCGTGTGTCCGGCAACGGGGGCGACACAAGCGATTATTGCCCCGCATGCCAATAGCGAATATATGAACGAGCATTTAAAACTGATTTCAACCGCCACCACATTTGGGCGCCATGCGCTGGTCATCATGGACGGCGCAGGCTGGCATCAACAGGATTTGGCCGATGACTTTGATAATCTGACGCTTCTCAAGTTGCCACCTTATTCACCGGAGTTGAATCCAATAGAGCAGGTATGGCAATGGCTGCGTCAAAATGTGTTGGCCAATCGTTGTTTTAGTGGTTATGACGATATTGTCGAACAGTGCTCTATCGCATGGAATACCTTCATTGAGAAGAAAGCAAGAGTGATAGAATTGTGTACTAGACCGTGGACAATTTTGACCAGTTAATTAATGTAATTGGTAT
>NZ_JAKKRH010000131.1:0-930 GCF_025654465.1 Shewanella sp. SM101 | reverse complement strand
AGTAATCGTGGATCAGAATGCCACGGTGAATACGTTCCCGGGCCTTGTACACACCGCCCGTCACACCATGGGAGTGGGCTGCAAAAGAAGTGGGTAGCTTAACCTTCGGGGGGGCGCTCACCACTTTGTGGTTCATGACTGGGGTGAAGTCGTAACAAGGTAGCCCTAGGGGAACCTGGGGCTGGATCACCTCCTTACCTATACGACTAACTTAATGTTTGTTGAGTGTTCACACAGATTTGCTTGATAGAAGAAAGAGTAAAAGATAGACCTAGTTAAATAGGTTTATCAAAGATGGGTCTGTAGCTCAGCTGGTTAGAGCGCACCCCTGATAAGGGTGAGGTCGGTGGTTCAAGTCCACTCTGACCCACCAATCCTTCCTTCTCAGCGTTGGAAAGTGACTCGTTTAGTGAACTAAACGTCGCCACTGTCCGCCTTGATAAGAAATGATTGGCAAACCAATCCTTTTAGAGGTTTGGAACATCTTACTTACTCGCACTGCATGTAAATGGGGCTATAGCTCAGCTGGGAGAGCGCCTGCCTTGCACGCAGGAGGTCTGCGGTTCGATCCCGCATAGCTCCACCATTTACACCTTATTCTGACTTTATTGAAAAGTAATAAGGCATATGCACTATGGATAGAGATGCCAAAGATAAACTAAAAAATTATCTTTGGCTTTTTTAAGCCCGCTCTTTAACAATTTGGAAAGCTGATAGTATTTAATTGCATGAGTCTGTCATGTGATTAATTACAAAACGTTTAATGCGCAAGCATTGAACATGAGTTCTCAAACACTTTATTAAGTGTCTTGAATATTCAATAGTAAATTATTCTTTATTGAATAGTTTACGTCTAAGGCGCGTCCACTTCTTTGGTCAGAAGTGAGACAAGTAAAACCAAGCTGGTCGCAATGCGGCGCAGATGAGTGA
>NZ_JAKKRH010000014.1:0-118300 GCF_025654465.1 Shewanella sp. SM101 | reverse complement strand
TGTTAATGTTTTACCTGGCACGGGGCGACCTTCTTTTCTGGCAATATCTCGCCAATGATACAAGGTTTGCACCGCGATGCCTTCTTCCCGAGCGACCTCTGCGACCGTTAAGTTGTGAGGAGGTAATAATTTTTTAAGGATCGCTTCTTTACGTTCTGGTGAATACCGAGCCATATCGTTCTCTTTTGCCGCACCCTGTCTTTAAACATAATGATTATTTAGGGGTGACAACAATCCTGACACAGGGGGCCCTACATAGAAGGCGAAACCGCCATTGCACTCAACATGAATAAACAAAAGCTATGGTACGCCATTGATATCACTACCTTCCAAGCATGGGCAACGAGAACAGGCCTACCATGGCCTGCAATAAAGGTTCATCTACTGGATGCCATGCAAAAAGCCCGTACTCTTTGGCCAGAGGCACTTGCTGAACTCCCCATGCATGAAGAGCATAAAGCGATATTAAAAGCTCACTGGGCCAAACTACATAACGACTTTAAAATCCTCTGCTAGCTAATGGTATCAGGCCCCAATAACAATATTTATTTCGGTTGCAAAATCGGGGGTATTGATGTGAATCAGTTCTCTAGAGATTTGATTCATTTTAAGGGGGAAACTGCCTAAGAATAGCCGCAAACAGGGCAATAGGGCGGGTTTTAGGGGATAACGTGAATCAGTCTGGTGTAGAGTGATTCACTGGCTCATTTTTGGATATTTCCAAGTTAGACTTTTAGCTCGAATTAGTGAATTTTGAATTAAAATTTCTATAGATAACGTTTGGTTAAGGGGCCGACTTTAGCCGGTCTCAGTGAGCAAAGCGAGCGGTTTGGACCACTTGTTAGGTGCTCAGTGCAGCAATACACTCTTCTCTTATTTGCCAAACCGAAGCAACTTGACCCTCACCGTACTTCTCTACTAGAAACTGCCGATGCATTTCAGGCTTCACTTTAGCCAATTTTTGAGGCCGCACTGGGACCTCAATGAAAAAGTCATTTATTTCTTCAACTGCCTCGGAACCAAAGCGTGTTAAATCTACCCTAGACCCCCGAAAATTTAAGTAACAGTGGGCTTCTGGAATAAATTTGTAGCCGTATTTATCCAATACTACACCAACTCCAGGTGTATTAGATTCCTTCATTGGATAAAGCCCTACCACTAGCTCTACCTCTACACCATTTTCATCAGCCAAGAGCTTCAATAAAGCATGCTTTGAACTACAAGTGCCACGGCTTTCCGATAGCACAGTTTTGAATTGATATGTCTCACTTGTACGACCATACGGAAGCCGCCAAACATAGTCGCAGGCTTGATGGAATGACTTCAAGCCTACGGCTTTAAACAATGCAGAAATAGTGCCTTCACCGATCGCTATGTCCGGAATATTTGAATAACTAATTTTTTACTCCTAAGCACATAACGTTTGGTTAAGGGGCTTGCTTTAGCAAGTCCCAGAGAGCGGAGCGAACGATTTGAACCACTGGTTAGGTGCTCTGGCGCAGAGCTTCAACATTACGCTGTAAATCACTTGGTTCAATATCAAAGCCAGACGCTTTAGCTCCAGCCCAATTAACGCCTGCAAGTAAACCATCTTTCTTTAAACCAGGAACCCAGCGCTCGCAAAAAACAGACCACTCAATTGCTACGGGTACAAAGCTACTGTATGCAGGAATACTGCGAATGATAGTTTGCGCCCGCGACTCCGATGACCAAAAAGGCATTGCACGCTTCCCACTGGCATCTAGTGGTGCAGGGAAGCCACCAGAGTCTTTTATTCCCCATACGAAATTTGACTCGGCGACTTCACGATAAAATTCGGCAGCGTGCGCGGAAGCGATACTCATAAGCACATAACGTCTTAGTATTTATGCGCTGCGCTGTTTACATGGCATAAATAGCTTATTGAACTTGGCCGCTGCCAAATCATTATTAATTGACATGCTTAATACTATAAGAATTTACATTATTTGAGGCTGATTCTATCGTATCGAGCGTTTCTGAATTGATAGCATTGCTTGATTTGTATGGGCTGCAAAGAAATATCCTTATCATTGTAGTGTTCCATCACATTTTTTAATATCGCTGATACTGGCAGACTTCAACATTCAGCTGAATCGCAGTTAAGCACCGAGCAGCAGTTTAGTTTAACGCTTCAAAATCATTGCGGCTTGCCTTATACGTTTTACTTAACTTAGTATTCCATATTAATTTTTGTTGTAACCAAATAAATTCCGAGAAAGTAACGCTCGTTTCCAAAAGTTTTCACGTTCAAAAATGATTGCATCATCGGTCTTCATAGGGCGATATTCTAGTAGAGTGACCTTAAAATTCTTTACCGCATATTCAAACCCACTCTGACTTATTAGTTCGGTAAGTCCATCATTCCAACCATGACCTGTACCTATGTAGCAGCTCCAGCGAGACCAAATTCCATCTTCTCCATATGCAGAACCTACGTACTTTTTGCCATTTGATTTATCAAATATTACATATACACCTTTTACATTAGATAGTGCTGACTTCCAATCTGATTTTTGGTTATTAAAAATTGAAACTAACGCACTAAAATCATGATCTATTCTTTCATATCCCGGAAAACATTCCCCTGAGTATGGTTCCTTCAAAAGTTCAGATACCGTCATTTGATCAATGTAACGCTCTAAATAAAACGCTCGACCTCTCGACGGCTTAGGTAAATGAATTTTAAGACGCCCCACATAATTCGAAAACTCAGTTAATTCATTAATATTGTAACTATGAGAATTCGGTATGTTATGCCTATCTAAAACTTCATAAATCCCACCAAAAAGCCAAACATTATTCTCAGGATAGAAGTCAATCAGCGAAAATATATATTTTCTTGTAAACTCGTTTTTTGAACTACGCCAAGTATTCCATTGAACCCAAGTGCCTTTATCTTCAACATATACATCTAGCGGTTGACACTCACCATTCCATCGTGCACAGTGAAACTTATATAGTGATGCATCTTTAATATTAAAAATTGACTGTATCGGTATTTTATTCATATTTTTATAAGGTCATAACGTTTGATTTAATAACGGGCTGCAGCCCATCCCAGTTAGGGCTGCGAAAATTTAAATAATTATTAGGGCATATTATCGCGTTTGTTATCTCTTTTTTTCCTTAGCTTAGGTGACGGGGTATATTCAAGCCCGTTCACATCTACAGTAAGCCCACTCAATTTACTGCTAGCTACTCCTTTAATAAAGTCTGGGCGCCTATCTCCATGCTTGCATGATAAGACAAATTCAAGAAAATAATCATCAAGTCCCATTCTTATTTTTCCCCAAGCTTGGTTGCTTGGTGTACCTATTATTATAGTTGGTACCGCGCCATCTACCTTAGGTGCTTCTAATACAATATAATCGTTTGTAAAACGCGCCATTTTCATACATTGCTCACGAAGTCGTGTTACTTCTTCTTTTGGCATCTTATCAATAGTGTCATTTTTAGCTTGTGACAATATTGCTTTGTTAATTGGTTTATCTACATTTGTACTTTTAAAAACAATCGCAAAATCTGCACCGTATAAGCTTTCAGCACTCCCAGGACCACGGTCAGCAACAACAGTAGACGTAAACTCTATATAGCCATTACCGTTACCAAAATCCAATACTCCATCTAACCGTCCAATAAGAGCATCAACATATGCACTTTCTTGTGCAAATCTAACCCTATTTAATCTTCTACAAGCATCTAAAAAGTATTGTTTAACTCTTTTTTCTATTTCAGTATTATCCATAATATTCCATTGAGCCCTAGCGTCTAGTATTTATGCGCAGCGCTGCTTGCAGGACCTAAATCGCTTGTTGGACTTGGCCGATGCCTCATCCAGATTAATTGATATGCTTCATGCTATAAGAATTTGCTTTTTTTGAGGCAAGGTCTGAGCTGCAGAGCTGTTTTGAGCAAATAATATTGCGTGGTTTCTGCGTATTTCATTGAAAATCCTTTGTCATGGTTGTGTTCTATCGCATCTTTTTTAAGTCTAGCTGATTCGAGCAGGCTTAATCATTCCACTAAATAGCAGTTAAGCTCCGCGCACCGGCGCACTTTAGTGCGTCCGAGTGACGCGAATTGTTATATCGCTAATTCGATGGTCTCTGGATATACGAACCCCTGTGTTGTAGTGATTGGGACTCGGTTAGGATGACAAAACACATCGTGCTTTCCTATGTTTTTGTCAGCTGTATAGGACCAATCTAGTTCCTCGATAATTTTCTTTTCATTCAGTTGCTCGATTTTACGACATTTGTCGGCCACTATATTTGTGATATTGAAAACAAACTTATACATATCAAAACCTAACTCATATACTACACCATCTAGCTTTAGGCTTGGCTTATTACAAAAAACCTCCAAATTTGCTAGCAAATCGGCGGTATAATCGAAAAGCTCCGATATGGCAGCCATCTCATTATCTACAAATGCCTTCTTTTTGGCGTAATTTCTGTTGCTCTCTGGCAGCGAGTTCTTATCAATAAATGACTTTACGCTTTTAGCAAATGTCTCGAGAGGGATAATTAGATGCTCTGCGTGGCTAACGATCACATTCCGCTCAACATAAACTTTCGACCTAATTTCTTCCACATCACCAACATGATGAAAATAGTTCCTGATGAGCCGAAGAATTTTGAACTCCGGATACCCTTTAATATCGCAATCAAATTCTTCTTTGAGTCGGTCGGCAGTCGTGTGAAGGTTGTTAAGAAATGTGTATAGCGTATTCGAATCCCTACCCTCAGCTTCCGTGAGGTCCAATAGCTCATATTGACTATGAAAGAATCGGTCTATGAATCTGTAATTTTCCATTGGTCTCTATTCGATATAACGTCTTAGTATTTATGCGCTGCGCTGTTTGCAGGACATAAATCGCTTGTTGGACTTGGCCGATGCCTCATCCAGATTAATTGGTATACTTCATGCTATAGGAATTTGCTTTTTTTTGAGGCAAGGTCCGAGCTGCAGAGCTGTTTTGAGCAAATAATATTGCGTGGTTTCTGCGTATTTCATTGAAAATCCTTTGTCATGGTTGTGTTCCATCGCATCTTTTTTAAGTCTAGCTGATTCGAGCAGGCTTAATCATTCCACTAAATCGCAGTTAAGCTCCGCGCAGCGGCTTAGCTCAACGCCTTAGTATTTATGCGCTGTGCTGTTTGCAGGGCATAAATCGCTTGTTGACTAATTCTCAAATATGGCCACTGCCACATCCGTGTAAATGGGTATGAATGATGCTATAGGAATTTGCTTTTTTGCGGTAGCGGTTTTTTATACAGTTTAGAGGGTAATCACTTGATATCGTTTTACCTTTCTCGTTCTTTCACGCTTATTTTTGCTGATTAATCGCTATCTAACGACTCAAAACTCCAAGGAATACACCTCCCCTCGGAGTTGCCGCTGGGCGAATAGACAAATGACACGAGTTTTGATCAAAGCACGTGAGCATGAAGCTCACGCAAAATACCAGCGTGTTGCGCATGAATCAAACTAGGTGAGTCTGATTCACTGTAACGATTTTTGAAATCTCTCATGGGCAGGTCATACTTTTTAGTATTCATTACTTTATGTATCTCAAACTATCAGACTAAGCAAGAGCAAGCCTTCTAACTGTGACACGCTTTGGGGCAAATGTGTTTGTATTTGAATAGCGAATTATTTCGCATAGGTATCTGTCTGAACCTTTGATAAAATCCAGTTAACGGGTTAGCAGTCTTGGTGGACAACCGGCTAACCCGCCAGCCCTCGTAAGAGGGCGTTCTTTCTAATTCATCCTATCTAGCAGTGCCATTTCGGCTTTTCTTAGCCAGAAGATGTAAGACTTTTTGCTGTCAAATCCCATTAAGGCCCACTGCTCTTTGCAGAGGTAATGGGCGCGGATGGCGCGTTTGCAGTTTATGGATAACTGCTCAACGAGGTGGTCAAAATGGGCGACGTGGGCAGGCACGTTGAGTTCGTGCTTTAAGTGGCCGCCGCCTAGCGCTTCACCTAAACGGTCACAGGCGCTGCGGCTCGAAAACCCCTTGCCTAACTCTTGGTGCACCCAATAACGGCCCCAGCGATAAAGCCCTAACCGCAACGCCTTAATGTTCATCCTCTGCTCGGGTTCATCGCTAAAGCCCATTGGCCACCTCATTTATCTTCTCAATCGAAAGCTTAAACACATCAAGGCATATCGATGTCACATCGTCATAGGGCGCAGTAGTACGGCCATTTTCCCAACGTTGGTAAGTGTTGCGGCTAATGCCGTAAATCTCAGCCACTTCGTCTTGGGTCATGCCCCGTAAACGGCGGCCTACTTTCAATACATCCGCGGCGCGATTAGCCATAAATCCTCCTGCGTGAAGTCCATAATCTAGTTGTTCTAATTGATATTGTTATTGTCATCATCATAACCACCCCACTAACATTGGCTCGTCCGGCTCGCTCGTCTCAGTGGTCGATTGGCGCATAATCTCGGGCGCCACATCATCAAACCCCAGTGTGATTAAGTGTGCGTGGTAGGCATCCAACGCCATCAACATGCCCTTATCTAAGGTGCTGTTAACGTACGTTCGTAGCAGTAACGGCAAGGTGTGATTCAAAATCCGCTCACCCACCATGGTATCGACGCCCATATCGGCAATAATGGTACGGCACAGTTTTCTTAGTGCATGGGATGTAAACGCCTTAAACCGAATCGTTTCACTCCAATACTGCGCAGTGCGTATGCTCACCGGCCCCACTTCGCCTGGGAACAAAAACGCCCGCTTGCCCACATGCGTGTATTGCCAGTGGGCATAATGGGTTATCAGCTTCTTGGCTGTCGGCGTCATAGGTAAGCGGTGCTCTTGGCGGTTCTTGGCATTCTCGGCCGGAATAAACCAGTAATCGCCGGCAAAGTGGTCCCAACGTGCTAAACGGGTTTCACCTATGCGGGTACCGAACATCAGCATCAGCACGAACAACATCGCCACCGGTCTTGCTGCATTCCGTAGGGCGCTGAATAACGGTCCCACGTCCGACTCGCTTAACTGCGTGCCCACCAAAGGCGGCATCTTCAAACTCATTTGCACCCGATACCCCGCCAAGCTATTGCTGTCTAACACCCGTAAATCGGCCGCAACCGATAACGCCCGTTTCAACACCTTTACCGCGGCTTTGATGTAATTGGCCGAGTAGCCCTGCGCCAACATGGGTTTGATTAAGTAACTGTCCACTGCGATAAAGTTCAGCTCATTGAGTGGTAACTCACCAAAGCAGCCACTGAGATGTTTACTCACTAACGATTTACAGTTACTGCGCCAGCTGTTGCTTAAGGTGCGGTTGCACTCTACATGGGTGACAAACCACTCCAGCAATTGCGCTACCGTGGCAAACTCGTTGCTGATGACCGTTTGGCCCATGCTGCGTTTGGCGAGCAAGCTGGGTAACTCGGTTAAAAAGGTCTTCAAGCACATCACTGGCCACACACCCTGCTTTTGCCACACGGTTTTACCCGCTTCGTTCATCACTAAATACACTGAGGCTTGGCGTCTATCGGTCGAGGCCCGTAACCGCACCGCCGGAAACTGCGTGTCCCGAAAGTCCCGCGTTACCCCTGCCCGCAACCAACGGCGCAATACCGCATCGTTTAACTTGCCTTGCTCTACGCCTGTTGCTGTCATCACCTGCGCCATCTAGCCCTCCAACCGATATTCAAAGGTATGATGGGTACCCGAGCGAATGCGTTTTACCCGCTGATTCATCGGCATATCCCGAAACCGCGCGCTTAAGGCTGTCTCACTGTCGTGAACCCCAAAGCGGTTAAAGCTTTCTTGCTGGATTTCAAACAGGGTCCAAAACCGTTTGCCGGTGATGATGCGCATTAAGCGTTCGCGCTGTGTCAGTGGTTTATTCGCCATCGTTTGCCCCCTTAAGCCCAAAGTTTGCACGTAAATTGGCAATAATTGATTTCGCCTTGGCAGCCTCAGTGGGCCGCGTCACCGTTTCGGGTAGTGCCTTTGGCAACTCAACATCGGTCAACTCGCCACGGCTAAAGCGTCTGCATAACACTGTGTAATTGCGCTCAAAGGTCATTAACACATCCTTTTCAAGCCCAGTCGCAAACATCCAACTGCCTGTTTCACGCACTGCTAAGCGCACCACATCATGGCTCCACGTATGCTTATCAGGGTGATGGTAATGGCGCGTTGCCTCCTTAAACGCCGCCTCCAACTTGGGCAGCCCTAAATCACAGGCCGTAGGTTGGCACCAAAGCGCAAACTGGCGTGGTGTCGGCCAAAACTGCCTATCGCCCTGCTCGCGTCTGGCGCGATTCAGCCCCGCTTGCACTTGCTCACGGCAGGCAATGCCCTGTGCCGCCAAGGTTTTTAGCCACTCGGCTTTGTGGGTCGCTTCATCCTCAGGCCGCGGCGCACTCACGGGGAACAACACCCGCAACTTGCTAAACACGCTGTCCACTATCGCCATGTCCATTGCCGTGGGTTCGGGTTGGCTCACACGCCCCTGCCCAACCAGCGGCTGGCGGATTAAGGTCTGCAGTGATTTCATGCTCGCATTTTGATTGGCAGTCATATCAAGGGGTCCTCTGGGTCATACACCGCGTAGCTCCAATCCACTTGCCCAACGGCGGTTGCCATCGGTCTTGGCAACGGTGTTAGCCAGTGGCGTTCGCGGATAAACTTGGTAATGCCCAGCACAAACTGGCCGTTCGCGCTAAAGCCCCAACTGGCGTCCAGCGCCGCGGCCTCCTTCAACCAGCTCACCGCCAACACACAATCGGCGTCGGTCAGCTTTTCAGCCTTCCACGCTTTCCACGCAGCCGAATCCGAGCCGCCTTTGCGATGGGCGGGATACGCTTTGAAAAATGCATTGAAAACCGACTTAGCACTCGTTGTTGGACAACTATCTTTTAAAGATTCTTTGATAGGTTCAAAAGAGTGACAGATTCCGGTGCTATCTGGTGGCAGAGGGGGTCTGCTATCTGGTGGCATACCTATGCTATCTGGTGGCACCCCTGTGCTATCTCGTGGCAGAGGGGGTCTGCTATCTGGTAGCACCCCTATGCTATCTGCTAGCACAGGGGGTGCTACCTCGTAGCAGATAGAAATTGTATAAATATTGGTTAAATTTCCCTTAGGCCCCTTACGATATTTAACCGTGACAAAACCCATATCAACCAAGGCCGCAATGTGCTTTCTCACTGTGCTATGACCAATCTCACACTGATCTGCGATATGCTGATGGCTCGGCCAACACTCACCATTATCGTTCGCGTTATCAGCCAGCTTGATCAACACCAGCTTGCGCAGTGGATTACCCACCTTGGCCTTCATCGCTTTTACCATCAATTCCATACTCATAAGTCACCCCCAAACGGAGCAACCCACAAACTCGAATTGACGCAAACCCCATGCTTCAGTAACATAATATTGCCTCACTTAGGTATTAAGCCCGCATTCGTCGCCAAAACTTCAGCGGGCTTTCTTATGTCTACAGCAACGGGTCAACTGCAATGCGCCCCGTTGCCCTCCGCTCGCTCGCCTTCACTGCCAAGCAAGTAAACCTCGTGCGCCAAGTTACTGCGCAACTGGCTAAAAAAATCACGCCGTTTAATGTGCACGTTGCGGCTTGTCACGATGGCATTCACATTAGCTGCACTCATATCAACCGCACTTGCATCGGCCGCGCCTACATCCTCCGCCAATAGCGCAATAGAACGTTCCGCGCGTTGTTCTTCCATCAGCAGATAATTCATAATCCAATCAATGCTCACCGTTGGCAGCAACAACTGCTTGCCACTGCCCAGCAACGCCTTATCCACGATGTCGGTCGCGATAACCGCCCAACGCTCGGGGCGACTATGCTGCAATTCATCGCAGCTCCTTAACACCTCAACCATTCGGCCCACCTGCGTTCGCTTAAACAACTCCGCCGTGGTATGCCCATGAAAACAGGCAATGTCTTTGCCCATGTTCACGCCACTTAACGCTGCCCGTTCAGAGGTCGCCGCGCTAAGATCTTTGGCGTTAGGCTCAGCCACATTAGGCTCAGTGCTATTAGGCATGTTCGACTTAGATTTAAGCGCCATCGCCTTAAGCATTAACTGCCTTGCTTGCATCATGAGTAACGTCACTTGCGCGGTTTCCATCTCGGTAAGCGCGGTTACGGCGGGCCCATCATCATGGCTAACTTGCCCATGTACCGAACACGCGGCGCCGCCCTCCAAACAACAAATTAAACATTCAGGATCAAACATCGTTTATCCTCCTCACTGCCACTTAGGTATCAAGCCCGCGTTCGTCGCCAAACTGTGGCGGGCAATTTGATAACGGCACTTTTTACGCGCCCAGTTATCACTTAACTGATTTGTGAACATGTCATTCACTCCTTCTCTTATTTCAATAATTCATTCCAACAAGTCATTTCAACAACTGCCACTTATGCCCATTGGCACACACGGCGCGTTTCGAGCCCGACTTGGTTTGCTTTAAAGCCAAACCGCACTGGCCACACGGCACATCAGCCACCCGCTTAAGCATTACCGCATTAATCTGTGCGCTGTGATTCGCGCGTTTAGGCCGATAACCTAACGCCCGCGCCACTTTTACATACTCTTTCGCAATCCATTTGCCATCGGGTTCTAAATGCAAACCGTCGCCGATCATGTCGCCCAAGCGGATCAACTGCTGATGTAACTCGGTCTTAGCACTGGCGATAACATTGATGTTCAGGTTCGATTGCGGCATCGCTATCACTTCTCGGCCGCGTATTGCGCCGCCTTACCGCCGTGACTCGCTAAATACGGGTACGCCAGCTCTAACGCCGCCATGCTCGCTTGCGTAGTCGCCGCCGACTCTTTTAACTCGCGGTGCGCCGCCACTAACTGCTCGCGCTTGGGCTCATCGCCCAAATGGATCACCGCCACTTGCGCCTCGGCGTTCTCTTTGGTGAGCGATGCCGCCATATCGGCCACATGCAACACATGGCCGTCACTCATGCGGTCGGCAATGACTGTCACCCCAGTGCAACCAAACACATCGTTGAGATACTGCACTCGCAAATGCTCGGGCAGCGCCGCCACCAGTGCTTGCTCAACATGAAACAAGCGATCAGCCTGCGGATGCTGGCCCTCGTACTGGCCAAGCCAACGGAACAGCTTTTGGGCATTTATCCGCGCATCGTTATGCACGTCTTGCGTGCTCGCAAAGCTAATGCCCTCCGCCGCCAACACCTCGCTTAGCCCAAGGCGCTCAACCGTCGCAACAAAATCTATTGCCAATGCAAAGCGCGTCATCTTGGGTAACTCCAACACCCGATGAATCGTTTTCATCAACAAATTCAAACGGCTATCTTTTTTACGTGAATTGGTTTTCATGTGTACTTACCTCCTTCAACCTAAAGTGAACCTAAGCCACACTCGCCGACTTAGGATTATCTAAAACTGAGTTATCCTGTTTATCATTTGATTGATTTACAGCATGTGGATCACATTCCAACGGGTCAGGAAAAACATCAGAAAATGAACATGAGGAACCTAAGCGATTGAGAGCGTTTACTACTTTCCAAGCCATGTCATAGCTAGGTTTTCTATTTCCATTGGCATAGTGGTTAACAGAACCTTGTGAGATCCCAACCTCGCTAGCTAAATCATCCTGAGACCTATTAATGGCTTTCAGTATTCTTTTGATGTTTGTCATATCGACTCCGTTTTGCCTTTAACACAGATATTACACAATGAAATATTAAACAGCAAACACTTATTACAAAATGGATATTCTGAAATCGATTACAATAGGTAATAATTGCTATATGAAAATAAGTTGGATTGATCTGGTTAAAACCAGAATGAAAGAGGCTGGGGTAACTCAGTCAATGCTTGCTGAAAAGATGGGAATGTCTCAGGGCGCCATCGCTCACTGGTTAGGTGGGAAAAGAAAGCCAAGCATTGAAGACATTGCATCCATGATGAATATCGTGGGGATTCGTCACATGACTTTAGGGGCTGATGGACTGATTGATTACCCTGATTCTGTGTTAGGTAACACTGAGGAATTACCAGCGAAGATATCCTATGTAAATTCATTCCCAGTTATCAGTTATGTCCAAGCTGGCGCTTGGACTGAGGCTGTTGAATCCTGTCCAGCCTCTGCATTGGATGAATGGCAAGACACCACAGAGCGCACGAGCGAAAACTGTTTTTGGCTACGCGTTCAAGGTGACTCTATGACGACACCGACAGGCATTAGTTTTCCTGAAGGCACGCTTATTTTAATTGATGCGGAAAAAGACTATCAAAATGGCTCATTCGTTGTTGCTAAGCTAACAGATATCAACGAAGCGACCTTTAAAAAACTAGTGATAGATGCAGGGCAAAAGTTTCTACGGCCATTAAATACTGCTTATCCAACGCTGCCAATCAATGGTAACTGTAAAATAATAGGCGTCGTTGTAGACGCAAAAATGAAAATTTTTTGACTCTACTAGCAAGCACAAACCGGACACTTTAGTTGAGAGCTTTCAAGCTCTTCAGGTGACAAGGCACTGTTAGCCAAATGAAGTCGTTCCGAGTTGCAGTATTCCATGTAAAGCAGTCACATATGGCTTTATAAACTCCCTTGTTACTTACAACGTTAAAAAACCATTCGTGTTTCAAGCCGTCAAAAAATCGATCAACAACAGCATTATCCCAAAAAGCACCTACATCCTCATATTGGCTCAGATATCAAATCCGTAGTCATGTGTTTGTTTATGCCCCATCCACATCACTACCACCAAATACACCCTATTTTTAGATAGTTCACGTCACCAGCTCCAAGCTTGATTAGTCAATACTCAAGATTGCCTCCCTACGTTCTTCAGTTCTATAAACGCTTCTTGTCCTATTAAAACCATCAAATACTTATCCGTTTCTTCTTCCCAATCATTACCACCTCTAAAAATATCAACGCCAATTTGTTTAGTGGAAATATGTCAAAACAAAATATTATTCCATTTTGTAATTGACACATAAATTCCATTATGTAATATTCGTTACATCAGCGACACGCCACACTCTTTAACAATCTGGCTCATGAACGACTGATAAATCATTCGAGATTTACTCCCAATGGGTACTACCGAGGACAAGGAAATGATTCTAGCGAAAGTTCACACCACACCTAAGCAACGCGATGAGTTTCGTCTACTGGTTGCAATACGTTTTGCCTGCTTGATGGCGCTGGCCAAGGGCCACACCGACCCGATGGATTGCCCACGGGTGCAAGTCCGATGCGCCGAATTGGTTAAGCATTTTGCCTATCACCACCCAAGCGCCGCCTTTTACCGCCAGTTCATTCGCCACACGGGCGAACTTGGGCTCAACTTCTGCCTGCGCTTCACTGAGCCCCAACAAGGCTTGTACGGCAAGGTGATGGTGTGGCGTAACGACCCTATGGCCGTCACCAATGTGCATCCGCTGCACACGATGACGACAGCCGCACCAGTCGGCCGCTAAGCCGCAGAGCCGCCGCGAACATTCACGATTTAGGCTATCTAGGCAAAACAGCCAAGGCAAAGCAACCAAGGGGTGATGGTCCATATCCCTGTAACGATTACGGCGACAGTTTCACCTTGTTGGAGGCAATTATGTTTTTTGTTTACGGCGTGTCCATGACCTTAGCGAAAAAGCAGGCGGCCAAAAAGTGCAGCACCTCAGTTGGCGCGCACCCTAACCGCCGTCAACTGAGCCCCGACGAGTACCAAGCAAAGTTGGATGATATGGCGAAGCACTTGTTTGAAACCATGAAGCCACAACGCCTGTCGCATTCGTTATCGACGCCCGCGCTGTGCCAGCAATATATCGTGTTAGCCATGACCCAAGAAGCCCACCGCGATGTGCATATTCGCTATCACAAGCTGTCGGACAAGGTGAACCCAAAAACCAAGAAACCCATCATCAATCTGGTGGTGTTTAACGGCGAAGCCGCAGCTTAGAACTGCGGTGTGTGATGACGAGAGAAGGAATGCAGCATGTTAACTGATGACAAACCGCTACACAGCGATATCAAAATCGGCGTTGGCCATATCGTCGCGTTTAAGGAAGGTTGGATGTTGCCCGGTGGCAAGTTTACCACCGACCGCACTGTCGCCATTCGTGCCGCCAAAGGTTTGCACCGTTTCTTGGTTAGAAGATAAGGAAATCAGCATGAGTCAACACATCGAAATCCCCGCATTCTTGCTTGAAATGTCACAGCAAATGCACCAACAAGATAATCGCATTACTGCGGAGCCAATCTGGCAAGTGCGCTGCAAGCGCTACTTAGTGACTCAAGAAGGCTACAACGATCATCACTGGGAGATGTTTTACGGTGAAGACGGCGATTATTCAACGCTCTATCGCTCTGATG
The DNA here is from genome assembly GCF_025654465.1 of Shewanella sp. SM101. Classification (NCBI taxonomy): domain Bacteria; kingdom Pseudomonadati; phylum Pseudomonadota; class Gammaproteobacteria; order Alteromonadales; family Shewanellaceae; genus Shewanella; species Shewanella sp. SM101. The sequence goes on along the minus strand of NZ_JAKKRH010000014.1, from coordinate 103,910 downwards.
ATGGCGATAAAAGCAACCTTGCTGAATGGTTGCTAGAGCATGATGCCGAATGGTGCAAAACGTGGTTATTCGAGAACGACAAGATCGAATCTTATCACGACGAAATCGAATCATTTGCCGACGTATTCACTCAAGCGTTTATCGAAGATTTTGATGTTGATTCAGATCATTACGATTTGCCATCAAACCTCACCAAACTTCACTTTCAAGAAATTGAAGAGGTCATTAAATCCTGCCTCACCGAGGCTGATGCAAATTGGTTTATCAGGCGTAAACAGCATGATTACCCACATCTATACACCTATGTCGCGTCAATGTATTTGTGCCCTCAAATGATTGAGTTACGCAACTGGATCCTGTCACTGACTAAGGCAGAGGTGAAAGCATGAAACCATTATTCTACCTGCGTGATTCGCGCGGCAATGTTGGCACTACTTGCATGTTTTGGGCAGACCGTGGCGGCTACACCAGCAACTTAGAACTAGCTGAGGTTTTTACCCTTGAAGAAGCACAGCGCCAATTTAATAGCCGTCACACTGACGTTCCACTTAGCAAGGATCTTGTCGATGAGCAATCAACCGTGCGCGTTGATCACCAGTATCTTGGCGATGAGGGTGAAAAGTCAGGCTGTGATGAATACGTTATTCGCATTGGGGATCGCACTGATGGCAATGATGTTTATTGGCTAACAGTCGATTTTAGCTCTGTAAGTTACAAGGCATCTGCCGTGTTTGCATACCAAGTTGCGCTAGTCAGAGTAAACGAACTCAAGACACAAGGTATCGTTGCCACTATCTATGCCAAAACCGACATAGACGCCATCGCACGCCGCACTTTTCAAGCCGCCAACATCAACGAGCGCAGCATGATCACTGCTGCTGGCATTCGTAAACCCAAGCGACCACGCACACGCCAAACCACAGGTAAAACGCGTGGCAATTGCCCACATTGTGGCTGCATTACTTGGGGATTAAATCCTTACGAAGCCTATAGCTGTGCTGATCAATATAGCGAACGCATGGAGCTTGATTTCACGGTATCCATAAGCTGCGAAGAATTGAAGGCAAGGAGAAAGGCGGCATGAACCACTTACTCCCAGGCTTTGAATCACAAGAGCGCGTTGCGTTATTGCTATCGCTTACCCGCATTAGTTCGCCCGAGGTGATTGCCGCATTAACGCTGCATTACACCAGCGCCCTGCCCGCCGAACGTGCGGCCGCTCGCCACGGTATTGAACTGTCGAACTTTATGCGCGGGCAAAAGAAGTTAGAGCAAATCGCCGCCACGGTCGAGGCCATTAAAGCCATCGACTGGGCCAAGCTGCAATTAACTCATTTGCAACCGAAGCAGGTGGCCTAAATGACTCAATCAGCGGCGTTTCGCCATCTGCTAAATCATTACCGCAGCCATAAATTAAGCTTGTTACTCAAGGCCAAAACGGGCGACAGCATCAAAATCGCGCTGGCGCTCGGCGCGTTAGATTGCCTCTACTGGCAAGCATTGGGCAACGGCTTAACCAACCTCGCCAAGGGCATTAGCCGCACCATAGTGTATTCGTACCGATATCACCCAATGCGCCTACCCTGCCACCCGCCAGTCAGCCAAAACAAGGAGGCGGCATGAATACGTTCAGCACTAAAACGGGCGTGGTCACGTTATCTAAGCCCTACTTCACCTTGATGTGCGAACAGCAACAAATCGAAGTGAAATACACCCCCAACAACTACCACGGTTGGGGCATTTGTAAGTCTTTTAACGCCATAGAGTGCAGCGACTTCGGCCAAGCCGACGCCGAAGTATTCGCACTCAACGCAGAATCAAAACTCAGGATAAAAGGAGAAGCAGCATGAGCACACCCAAGATTAAAGCGTTTCAAGTACAAGAACATTGCGAGGGCGCAGCGTGCATCGTGTTTCATCAACATGCTGCAGCCGCTCGTCGCATAGGTGCGGGCGAACTCAATCTGACCTTTGAAGATGATATGTCAGTGACTCGCTGCCCTGAATATGACCAATACGCTGAGCAAGGCAACGTGCCTTATCAAGTGTTACTGGCCGATGGTTGGTGTTTTACCTGTTACCACTGCGGCAACCCAATTAAAGCCGAAGACGATGAAGGCAATGCGACGGACATTGAAGCGGTGATCTGCATCGGCGAGGCGTTTTATTGCAACACGGCGTGCCATTCACAAAAGCAAGCTGACATTACGCAGCACAATGCTAAGGCCGAAGCCTTTAAGCAGCGACTGTTATCACTGCGCCCTGATCTGACCTTCACGGCGTTTAACGGTGCATATCCACAACTGTATTGCACTGCGACATTTACTTTTGAGGGTGCTCAATATGGCGGCTCAGTGGCCTATGACAAGGCTGGCGAGCTTGATTGGCGAGTATCAAACACTGATTTGCCCGCATGGCAAACATATCAAGCCCAGCGCCAAGGAGAAGCAGCATGAACCCGATACAAGCAGCAACTGTAGAACGTGAAGAAGGTTATTGGACCCATCCAGATTTGCCCGAGTGGGATGAAGGTGTGACCCGCGTGGAGTGTGAAGCATGGGCGGCACGCCATGGCGGCGAGTTTGTGGCGATTTGGTTTGAACTCGATGCGCCTGAAAATCTGATCGAGCGCTACTTTGACGAGGGCGACACCGATATCAGCGATTGGCAACCCGTTTGCGACAAGGCCGGCTCATTCTTGCTGAGTATTCACGACACCGAAGATGGCCCCGTCGCGCTGTTTTTCGCACCTAAGGACAAAGAAGCAGCATGAAGCAATCTGCAGTAATCAAAGACGCTTTACGCCAGTGGTATACCCTGCCCCGCAAACAAGCCGGCAGCTGCCAACAATTTTTAAAACGACTCGCCGAGGAATTGGCAAAGGAAGGTAAATGATGATTAAGTCTACTGCTAAACCCGTAATTAAAGGCTATTGGACCACTAAGGATTTAACTGCGCGCTATAGATGTTCAAGCCGCACAATTGTTCGGTGGATGCAGCGAGAAAAACATCCTTTCCCGCTACCCAGAATATTAGCCATTGGGAGTTATAACCGATGGGCAATTGATGATGTAGAGGAATGGGAAGCAGCCGGAATCGATACATCACAGCATGCAGCCTAATGCTAGGCCGTGATTTTACGTAGTCTTTCTACCCATCCGCTATATGCGTTAGCTTGTTCCTCTAGATATTCATAGTGGTCATAAACTTGCCATTGCCCTGGCAGTTTATGGCCCAACATGATCTCGGCGACATGCGGCTCGGTTAAAGTTGAAAAGTTTGTCCGCGCCGTTTTACGCAAATCGTGTATTGACCAGTGTTCCATTTCATAGCTCATGTTCTTCTTAAGCCATTGGATAATGTTGTATGGCAGAGAAAGCGATGAAGAACGCCCCATTGGCTGATCTGTGCCTTCATTATTAAATAAAAACTCACCGTCACCACTCAAAAGCACGGCTTCTTCAATCAACTCTTTTGTCTCTGGAATAATTGGCCTGAGCAATGGTTTTTTAGTTACCTTACCTGTTTTATGATTTTCAGGAGGTACAGTCCACACCATAGTATTGAAGTCAAAGTCTGATTTTTTGCTTAGCCTCAATTCACCATTACGGCAGCCATAGATAAGATTGAGCTTGAGAAAGATTTTATTTTTTTGTGCAATTCTGGACCCTTCTATCGCTAACCAAAACAACCGAATTTCATCATTGTTAAGTGAGCGATCACCCACATTCTTAGTTATTTGTAGGTCGCTCTTGGCGCTAATATCAACCAATACGTTTGACTTAAGTAATTGCCGCTTGACGCCCCACTTGAGTAATTGCTTTCCATTTGTGAGTAATCTATCGGCAATTGAAGGTGAGGTTTTTGCTTTGGTCTCGATAACATCAAGCCAAATATGTAGCGAGACTTTATCTGCAGGCAAGTGACCTATCTTTGGCAGAACGTGTAATTTGAAGGACCTTAAAATTTCAGCGTGACTGGTTTTATTAGCCACACAATAACTCTCATACCACTGCATGAACAACTCAGACATTGTTAGTGCTGTAGAAACAGCTTTGTGCTCAAGTTCCTTTACGGTCTTCGGGTTATTGCCTTGCTCAAGCTCTGCACGCAATCTAACGCATTCAGTTCTTGCATCCTTAAGTGACATAAGTGGGTAAGAGCCTAAGTCAACTCGGCAGGCTTTTCCAACATAGCGGTATCTGATTTGGAAAGTAATCTTACCTTTCGGAGACACCCTAACACTCAGGCCATCACGGTCTGCGCGTTCAAAAGACTTGGGGTAACTTTTAGATAAATTAGCCTTTAACCATGTGTCAGATAAGGACATTTTAAACTCACTGTGTACAAAGTTTTTAAACCGAGTGTGTACAGTCTAAATTTGTACGCAAATTTGTACAAGTTTTTGGTGTCTATAGAGAAGAGAGGACGTCATGATGTGTCTAGCGTGAAGATGGTTAACTATTGATAATTATAGCTAAATTTAATAAAAATTTACGGTTTGTCATATCGAGTCAGTAGGGGCATCTTTTGGGTGCGATATGATCGCGAAGGTGCGACGTTTATCGACCTCTACTTTATTGCCTGACATGTTAACCTATGCACTTGTATCGCTAAAAAGGCGCAAATTATAGCGCCTCAGTTCGAGCTTGGCTAGGCAAAGCCCGAGATGAACTCGGGCTGAGAGAGGTTATTTTGTGGCTTCGAGCAAACCTTTGACTTTGGCGAGTTCAATACGCGCATATCTATGTTCGACAAAATCATAGATATTGGTTGCCAATGCTAAGCGAAAATAGTTTGCAGCATCTTGATATTGCTTAGTTTCTATCGCCATTTTTGCAAGGTAAAAATAAGCTTCGCATAAACGTTCAGCATATTCTTTCGGATATGTTAAGCCGACTTTAGCGGCAGAAAACACCTCATCACGGCTTTTTTTACCTAAATAATAATCGACGATAACGGTCGCCCAAGCATCATTTTCTAAATTCTGACGATGCTGCGCTAACTGTTTTTTAGCTTCAACGGAGTCAGCTTTCAAATCAATCAAATACAACCATAATGCCCGATAACCGTCTTTATTATCGCCTGCATAAAACGCCTGCATATCTTTAGTCGCTAAATCAATACGGTCGCCATAGTACAAAGCAATACCACGATTCAAATAGGCATAATCATAATTAGGTGCTAACTCTAATACGCCATCGAAGGCTTCATAGGCGCTGTCGAATTCACCTTCTTGGGTGTAATAAATTCCAAGGAAATTATAGGCATCAGCGAGATCAGGCTGAAGTTTTAACGCTTGCATAAAATCAATCCGTGCGAGCAGTCTTAAGCCTACACTGTCGTAAATCACACCACGATCGTAATGAAATCTGGCTCTCTGTTCATTCGTCAGTTCGACCGTAGCCAAAATCTCGTTGAGTTTTGCCAGTGTCACTTCGACTTTATAATCAGGCATAACTGGCGCGACAACCAATTTACCTTCAACATCATTATGGTTATCTAAAGGAGACTGGGTGGTTGCGCATCCGGCTAACAAAAGACTGGCACTCGCCAGCACAGCAACGACAGCGGTTCTAATTTTAAGACTCATCCATTTCTACCTTTTTAGATTCCCAACATACGCAGAAGAATCTTCATGATAGCAATCCCACCACAGGACCGCTATTAGGGAATTAAGATTAATAGTGACTTTCTTAATGCCAAAACAAAAAAGGAGATCATTTGATCTCCTTTTGATGCAATCACTTAGAAAGTGTGTGCCTATAAATAAGTCAAAGACTCATTATTCAGCAGCAGCTTCTTTCGTTTGTGCTTCTTTAATTGACAGACGTACGCGGCCTTGACGATCCACTTCCATCACCTTAACGGCAACTTCTTGGTTCAGCTCAAGGTGATCAGACACGTTAGCAACACGTTCATCACTGATTTGTGAAATGTGTACTAAACCGTCTTTGCCCGGCAGAATGTTCACGAACGCGCCGAAATCAACGATACGGATAACCTTACCATTGTAGATACGACCCACTTCAACTTCTGATGTGATTTCTTCGATACGACGGATAGCTTCTTTAGTTGCTTCGCCGTTTGAAGAAGCGATCTTCACAGTACCATCATCTTCCAGTTCAATCGTTGTGCCGGTTTCTTCAGTAAGAGCACGGATAACTGCGCCGCCTTTACCGATAACGTCACGGATTTTTTCTGGGTTAATCTTAATAACAGTGATACGTGGAGCGTGATCAGAAATATCATCACGGTGTGAACCAATCGCTTGATCCATCACGTTCAGGATATGTACACGTGCGCCATAGGCTTGTTGCAGTGCGATATCCATGATTTCTTTAGTGATACCTTCGATCTTGATATCCATCTGCAGTGCAGTAATACCATCACGCGTACCCGCAACTTTAAAGTCCATGTCACCTAAATGATCTTCATCACCTAAGATGTCAGAAAGAACAACGAAATCATCGCCTTCTTTCACTAGACCCATAGCGATACCCGCTACAGAAGTCTTGATAGGCACACCAGCATCCATAAGCGCTAAAGAAGTACCACATACTGACGCCATAGAGCTTGAACCGTTAGATTCAGTGATTTCAGATACAACGCGCACGCTGTATGGGAATTCAGCAGCTGAAGGCATAACAGCATTGATACCGCGCCATGCTAACTTACCATGACCGATTTCGCGGCGCTTAGGTGATCCCACCATGCCTGTTTCACCAACAGAGTATGGAGGGAAGTTATAGTGCAGCATAAAACGGTTAGTGCGCTCGCCCATGATGCTGTCGATCTTCTGTGCATCACGTTCAGTACCTAAAGTACAAGTGACTAACGCTTGAGTTTCGCCACGAGTGAACAATGCGCTACCGTGAGTACGTGGCAATACGCCCGCTAACACACTTAAGGCACGGATCATGTCTGGTTCACGACCATCGATACGTGGCTCGCCACGGATGATGCGACCACGAACCACTTTCTTCTCTAAGCTACCCAGTAAGTTGTCAACTTCACGTAAATCAACGCTTGGATTACTCGCTAACAAGGCTTCTTTTGCTGCTGCTTTAACTACAGAAACTTGAGCATAACGATCTTGTTTAACTTGGATTTTATACGCATCACCTAAACCAGCTTCAGCAAGCTCTTTGATTTGGGCAACTAAATCGGCATCTTGCGTTGGTGCAGTCCAATCCCAAGTTGGTTTACCGGCTTCTGCTTTAAATTCAGCAATCGCCTTGATAACCACTTGTTGTTGATCGTGACCGTAAACTACAGAACCTAACATCACTTCTTCTGGTAATGCTTGGGCTTCTGATTCCACCATTAATACTGCACCAGCAGTACCAGCAACCACTAAGTTCAGTTGACTGGTTGCAAGTTGTGCAACACTTGGGTTCAACACGTATTCGCCATCAATGTAACCCACACGTGCAGCACCTAAAGGACCGCTGAATGGAATACCAGAAATAGCCAGTGCCGCAGAAGTACCGATCATGGAGATGATATCTGGCTCGATTTGTGGATCGACAGATACTACGGTAATGATAACTTGAACTTCGTTTTTGAAACCATTAGGGAAAAGAGGGCGAATTGGACGATCGATCAGACGAGCGATTAATGTCTCATCTTCTGAAGGACGGCCTTCACGCTTAAAGAAACCACCAGGAATTTTACCCGCTGCGTAGGTTTTTTCTTGATAGTTAACAGTCAGAGGGAAAAAGTCACGGCCTGCATCTGCATCTTTTTTACCGACAACAGTGACTAACACTGTCGTGTCACCCATACTCGCTAAAACGGCTGCATCAGCTTGACGCGCTATAACACCTGTTTCCAGGGTGACTGTATGTTGACCATACTCAAAACTCTTTACAATAGGATTCACGTGACCCATTCCTTAATTAATGACCTTGAATTACGCGCGTAAGTATACTGCAATTCGGATCAATAGATAAAGAGCAGATAATGATGACAAATACGTAACTTTTCACTAAAGTGGTTAAATCAACAAAGAGTTGCGGTTTATATTGATACGGAAAATCTCGCCGATGGTGAATAATTATCATGAAGGATGCGCCCGATGACAGGCCGTTTTAAGTCACTGACGTGGAAACAAACTAACCTAGTCGTATTTACTGCCCTATTTTTTGCCATTGCCATTTTTATTGTTGAAATCGCTTTAGTCGTCGTATCAACCAAACAACAACTCACGACCACTCAGCAAGAACTCCTTGATTCAGTTGAACAACCTGCAGCAAATGCCGTATGGGCATTAGATGATAATTTAGCCCGTCAAACTTTAGAGGGTGCCATCAAAGTCGAACATGTTGGCTCGGCGGTGATTGAGCTGGACGATGGCTCAATGTTTGTTTCTGTCAGTAATAATAAGCAGAATAACTCACAGACTTTTATCAGTTTAAGTAATAAATTATTTGATGATCTCAAAGAAATTTCTCGCCCTTTGTATAGGCCTTTTTATTTTGAAGGTACCCAACAACAGCAACTCATTGGTACATTAACGGTTTTCTACGATACCCAAGAACTAACAAACACCCTCTTCTCGCAGTTAAGATTTAGTTTTTTTGCCACTCTCGCTCGTGCACTCTTACTCACCTTAGTTCTTTCCGTGGTATTCCATCGCTTCCTGACTCAGCCTATCGCACGCATCAGTGAGGCCATCGATAAGATCGAACCCGACTCACCGGACGAAAATCTCTTACCTATGTCCAACGCACACAAGGATGATGAACTCGGCTTAGTAACCTCAAAATTCAACCAAATTCTTATTCAATTTAGCCAAACCCAGTCCAAACTGCGCAAAATGGCGACCCGAGATCCGCTAACAGGCTTACCGAACCGTACATTATTGCTTGAAACTATCGCAGTCACTATCCAACGCTCGCGAGTACACAAACGCAGCTTTGCATTGATGTTTATCGACTTAGACCGTTTTAAGAATATCAACGATTCCCTTGGCCACGCATTAGGCGATCAATTCCTCGCTCGTATCGCCCGCATTCTCGAACGCTTCGTTGGTGATAAAGGCACAGTTTCCCGCTTAGGTGGCGATGAATTTGTTATTCTGGCCGATACAGTTCACACCCCAGACCAAGCAGCAGATTTTGTAGATAAGCTACTGCTCCAGCTCAATGTCCCGATTCAATTAAATGAACATGCAATTCATCCTGCGGCATCGATTGGGATTTCTATTTATCCCGAAGACGGTAACAGCGCTGAAGATTTGATCCGTCACGCTGACATTGCCATGTACAGCGCGAAAGCTGCAGGCTCGAATCAATGGGCCTTCTTCAAACAACAGATGACTGAGCGAGCAGCAGTTCGTTTACGCACTGAAGCATCTTTACATGATGCATTAAAAAACAATGAATTTTTACTGTATTTCCAACCGAAACTTGATCTGCAAACAGGCAAAGTCATCGCCTGTGAAGCCTTGATCCGTTGGCAAAAAGACGGACGACTCATCAGCCCCATTTCCTTTATTCCCATGGCGGAAGAGACAGGTATCATCATTCCTATAGGTCGTTGGGTGATAGAGCAAAGCTGTAAAGTACTTAGGGAATGGCAGAAAAAATATAACTATGCCATCCCAATTGCAATTAATGTTGCCTCACAGCAATTTGCCGATGCTAGTTTAGTTCCCGATATCAAACAGATGGCATTACGCTATCAAATCCAACCCGAATTACTGGAAATTGAAATCACTGAAACCTCGTTGATGAACGACATTGAACTCGCTATCGCTAAGCTTGAACAATTGAAATCAGCCGGATTTGGTATTGCAGTCGATGACTTTGGCACAGGGTATTCTTCACTCTGTTACCTGCGCCATTTGCCTATCACTACCATGAAAATCGATCGTTGTTTCGTTTCCGATCTACCAGGGGATAGCGCAATTGCATCGACCATTTTAATGTTGGGAAAGCAGTTTAATTTGACCATTGTGGCCGAAGGCATTGAAAATGAGCAGCAATTGGATTGGTTGAAAGAAAATCAGTGCCAAGTCGGCCAAGGTTTCTATTTTAGTCAACCTCTACCCCAAGCAGAATTTGAAGCGCTGTATATAGCAACACAAACAGCAACAATAAGCAGTCTTGATGGTTTACGTGGGGCTTAGGATATTTACATTGGCACTTAAGTTTCGATTCGATGCTTAATCACATCAAGCTAAGCATAACGGACCTAAACATTAGACTGATTTTGACTGTAAATTCTTTATATCTCTCGTTTACACAATAAATATTCTGTTGAATTTTAGACAATAAAAAAGGAGGCTAAGCCTCCTTTTTCACGTTAGTCGACGCGAAATTAACGACGTAGACCTAACTTTTGGATCAGAGCAGTGTAACGTGCTAAATCAGTACGTTTCAGGTAAGCAGTTAACTTACGACGTGAGCTAACCATACGTAACAGACCACGACGTGAGTGGTGATCATGAATGTGCTCTTTGAAGTGATCTTGCAAATGGTTGATTTGCGCAGTTAACAAAGCAACTTGAACTTCAGTTGAACCAGTGTCGTTTTCACAACGGCCAAAATCAGCCAAAATTTTTGCTTTTGCTTCAGGACTTAGTGACATGTATATCTCCAAATAAATAATATGAATCTCTAGCCGATCACTAACTCAGCCAGAGGGCGCGCTATTTTACCCATAAACCCACCCTAGCGCAATAAAAGGCAGGGACTAATGCATCAACTAATTTAATCATTTGTCGATGGATAGCGGGCTAATGCGTTTCTGCAGGTTCGTCATGGATAACAATGAGTCGTTTCGGCGCTAATAAGCCATCTTCGTTCATTGTGCCAATCCCCACAAATCGGCGAATGTCACCTAAAGTGATACGTACCAACTCATCGGTTTTCAATTCTGCATTAACCGGTACCCGAACCACTTGACCTTGCATTAAGTAAGGAGCTATCGCATCCGGCACATTCACCTCTGGGAAATCGGCCACGGCCGTGTCCATAGGCAATAACAGAGGGTCGAGTAATACGCTCGGATCTATCTGTTGTTCATGTGCTTGAGCAACTAGCGCTTCAAGTTGTTCTAAAGTGACCATTCTGGCATAGGGATACTGCGCAACTTGGGTGCGGCGCAGCATAATCACATGGGCGCCACAACCGAGCATCTCACCGAGATCGTCTATGATAGTGCGAATATAAGTGCCCTTAGAACAATGAATGTCTAAGGTCAGCTCATCGCCTTCAAGACCGATGAAATTTAGCTCAAATACCGTAATAGGGCGAGATTCACGCGGCACTTCTATGCCTTCACGGGCATATTTATACAGAGGCTGACCCTGATATTTCAGCGCGGAATACATAGAAGGAACTTGCTGAGTTTCACCACGGAAGAAATCAAGCGCAGTTAATAGCTGCGCCTCGGTAAAATCAATGGCGCGGGTTTGCACCACTTCACCATCGGAATCACTGGTATCTGTCCGTTCGCCAAGCTTTGCCGTGACTAAGTAGCGTTTATCGGCATCCAATAGATGCTGAGAAAACTTAGTCCCTTCGCCTAAGCATACAGGTAACATACCTGTCGCTAACGGATCAAGTGCACCCGTATGCCCAGCTTTATTCGCATTAAAAAAGCGCTTTACCCTTTGCAATGCAAAGTTAGAACTCATGCCAGTGGATTTATCCAGCAGCACTATCCCATCGATAAAACGACCTTTTGGACGACGAGCCATTAATCTTTACCTTCCGTTTCATCTGCGTCATCAGCAATATCATCACCTAAGACTTCATCTTCAACCGATACGTCTTCGCTGCCAAATTGCTGTTGCTTCGCTTTGTCTTGGTTGATCACTTGGCTAACTAAGTTAGACATGCGCATACCTTCAACCAGCGAGCTATCGTAGATAAAACGCAGTTCAGGCATGACACGCAGCTTCATACGACCCGCCACTAAAGTGCGGATATAAGGAGCTGCGCTGATCAAAGCGTTTAGCTTTTCTTGAACGACAGCTTTGTCTTCTTCAAAAAAAGTCACAAACACTTTGGCATAGCTGAGATCGCGAGAGACGTCGACGTCATTCACAGTCACAAAGCCAATACGAGGATCTTTCATGTCGCGCTGTAGCACTTGAGCAAGTTCTTGCTGAAGCTGCTGAGCGATTCGACGAGTACGACTGAATTCTTTTGCCATAATATTTCTTACCATAGCTTAAATTGATAAGGGCGGCTAAAGCCGCCCTTATTATCGTTACAGAGTACGAGCAATCTCGACGGTTTCGAATACTTCGATTTGGTCGCCAACGCGAACATCGTTGTAATTCTTAACGCCAATACCACATTCCATACCATTGCGAACTTCAGCAACGTCGTCTTTAAAGCGACGTAGCGATTCGAGTTCACCTTCGTAGATAACAACGTTATCACGTAGTACGCGAATTGGCGCGCTACGCTTGATGGTACCTTCGGTCACCATACAGCCAGCAATTGCACCCAGCTTAGGTGACTTGAACACATCACGAACTTCAGCCAGACCGATAATTTGTTGTTTGAACACAGGAGACAGCATACCAGTCATCGCTGCACGCACTTCATCAATCAAATTATAGATAACGCTGTAGTAACGTAAATCAACACTTTCACTTTCGATAGTCTTACGGGCTTGTGCATCGGCACGTACGTTAAAGCCAACCATGATAGCGTTAGAGGCAGCCGCTAAGGTTGCATCCGTTTCAGTCAGTGCACCCACACCGCGAGCGATGATGTTCACTTTCACTTCGTCGGTAGACAAACCTGTTAACGAATCAGTAATCGCTTCGAGTGAACCTTGTACGTCTGCTTTAAGAACGATGTTCAGTTCTTTCACTTCGCCGTCTGTCATGTTCGCAAACATGTTTTCTAGCTTAGATTTTTGCTGACGTGCCAGTTTCACATCACGGAACTTACCTTGACGATACAGGGCAACTTCACGAGCTTTACGTTCGTCACGTACGACTGTTGCTTCATCACCTGCAGACGGAACGCCTGACAGACCTAGAATTTCAACAGGAATAGATGGACCCGCTTCAGTGATTGAACGACCGTTTTCGTCTTTCATTGCACGAATTTTACCGTACTCAAGACCACACAGAACGATATCACCTTGGCGCAGCGTACCTTCTTGAACCAGAATCGTAGCCACAGGGCCGCGACCTTTGTCCAATTGTGATTCAATGACCACACCGGCAGCCATACCATCACGTACCGCTTTCAGTTCAAGAACTTCAGCTTGCAGTAAGATACCTTCTAACAGTTCGTCAACGCCTTCACCTGTCTTAGCTGAAACGAAGGCAAACATGTTGTCTCCACCCCAATCTTCAGACATAACACCGTGTTGCGACAATTCGCTCTTAACGCGATCGATATCCGCTTCCGGTTTATCCATCTTGTTCACAGCCACGATTAATGGCACGTTACCAGCTTTAGCATGTTGAATGGCTTCGATTGTTTGCGGCATTACACCGTCATCGGCAGCAACAACTAGCACAACAATATCCGTTGCCTTGGCACCACGGGCACGCATTGCGGTAAACGCGGCGTGACCAGGGGTATCAAGGAAAGTGATCATGCCATTTTCAGTTTCAACATGGTATGCACCGATATGCTGAGTAATACCACCGGCTTCGCCAGCAGCCACTTTAGCGCGGCGAATGTAGTCAAGTAACGAAGTCTTACCGTGGTCAACGTGACCCATGATAGTCACAACTGGTGCACGAGATTCTAGCTTGATGCCATCTTCATCATCACGGTCTTGTAGCACTTGGTGCTCAAGTTCGTTTTCACGGATAAGCACAACTTTGTGACCCATTTCTTCAGCAACTAGCTGGGCAGTCTCTTGATCCAACACTTGGTTGATCGTGACCATAGAACCCATTTTCATCATCTGCTTGATGATTTCAGTCGCTTTCACTGCCATTAAATGCGCAAGTTCAGAAACAGTCACAGTTTCACCGATACGCACATCACGGCTCACTGCTGCCACAGGCTTATTGAAGCCATGCGCCATAGACTCAGGTGCAGTACTGCGGTTACGCATGTGTTTTTCACGGCCGTCACGGGCATCTTTGCCGCCACGTTTTTTCGCGTTGCTCTTGTTACGAGCACGACGTCCGCGTTTTTCTTCATCCAGATCAGAAGTATCTTCAGCAGCACGAGCTACTTTAGATGTCGTGATGTGATGATCACCGTTTTTCTCGGCTTCTAAACGTTGGCGCTCTTCTTCGGCCCAGCGCTTAGAATGTTCTTCAGCGAGTAAGCGAGCAGTTTCTGCCGCTTTAGCCGCTTCTTCGTCTTGCTTACGTTTAGTTGCCGCTTCTTGCGCCGCTTTCAAACGTTCAGCTTCTAGACGAGCCGCTTCTGCTTCTGGTGACATATCTTTAACCACTTTCACTTCGGCTGCTGCTTTAGCTTTCGCCTTGGCTTCTGCTTCCACTTTTGCCTTAGCATCTGCTTCAGCTTTCACTTTTGCTGCCGCAGCAGCTTCTGCTTCGGCCTTTGCTTTTGCCAAAGCTTCTGCTTCGGCTTTCGCTTCTTCTTCAGCCTTCAGAGTAGCCTCATTAGCATCACGCTTAACGAAAGTTCGTGTTTTACGAACTTCAACTTTAACATCTTTAGATTGACCACCATTACCGGCCACACTTAGGGTCGATACGGTTTTACGCTGCAGCGTCATTTTCGTTGGCGCATTTTCGCCACCGTGCTGCTTTTTCAGATAATCCAGTAACTGCTGCTTTTCAGCTTCAGTCACTTTATCAGCTTGGCCTTTCTTAATTCCAGCCTGAGAGAATTGCTCAATCAGACGTTCAACACTTTTACCCACTTCCGTGGCCAATTTCTCTACGGTAGTATCTGCCATCAGTTAAATCCCCCTGTTGATCGACTTATGCTTCTTCGCCAAACCAACAGATATTGCGGGCTGCCATGATGAGCTCACCTGCTTTTTCTTCTGTCAATTCTTCAATTTCGATCAAATCATCAATGCCTTGTTCAGCCAAGTCTTCTAGAGTCACAATACCTTTGCTAGCGAAAACATAGGCTAAGTGTCTTTCAACACCTTCAAGTGCTAGCAACTCTTCACTTGGCTCCACACCATCCAGTGCTTCTTCAGTAGCGAGAGCTCGAGTTGAGATCGCCGCTTTTGCACGTTCACGTAAAGCTTCGACGAGATCTTCGTCAAAACCATCAATCGCCAATAGTTCAGACACAGGCACATAGGCAACTTCTTCGAGCGACGTAAAGCCCTCATCTGCCAGTACTTGTGCAAAATCTTCATCGACATCCAGTGAGTTAACAAATAAATCAACCACCTTGGCACTTTCTGCCTGATGTTTCTTATTCATATCTTCCACTGTCATAACGTTCAGAACCCAACCAGTCAGTTGTGTTGCTAAACGTACGTTCTGGCCATTACGTCCAATGGCTTGTGCCAAACTATCGGCTTCAACAGCGATATCCATAGAATGGTTATCTTCGTCGACTATGATAGAGGCAACATCGGCTGGCGCCATGGCATTGATCACGTATTGTGCTGGATTATCATCCCACAACACGATATCAACACGTTCGCCACCCAGTTCATTCGAAACGGCTTGTACACGCGCACCGCGCATACCCACACACGCACCGATAGGATCGATACGGCGATCATTCGACTTAACGGCGATCTTAGCGCGAGCGCCTGGATCACGAGCTGCGCCCATGATTTCAATCAGTTCGTCAGCAATTTCAGGTACTTCAACACGGAAAAGCTCGATCAGCATTTCAGGTTTAGTACGGCTTAAGAATAACTGTGCGCCGCGAGCTTCTGGACGTACTGAGTACAATAATGCACGTACGCGGTCGCCTGGACGGAAAGATTCACGTGAAATTAAATCTTCACGGAACAACACGCCGTCAGCGTTATTACCTAAGTCAACCACTACGCTTTCGCGAGTTGCTTTTTTGACTATACCAGTGATTAACTCACCTTCTTGATCTTGGAACTGTTCAACCACTTGCGCACGTTCAGCTTCACGTACTTTCTGTACGATCACTTGCTTAGCAGTTTGAGTGGTAATACGGTCAAACACCACTGATTCGATATCGTCTTCGATAAACTCGCCAGGTTGGATGTCTGGATTTTCGTATCGTGCCGCTTCTAACGTGATTTCGCGGTAAGGATTTTCTAACGCTTCACCGTGATCATCAACCACCATCCAACGACGGAAAGTATCATAACCACCGGTTTTACGGTCGATAGCAACACGAACGTCAATATCACCTTCGTATTTTTTCTTGGTTGCTGTGGCCAGAGCAATCTCTAGCGCTTCAAAAATTTTTTCGCGTGGAACGGCCTTTTCATTTGAAACCGCCTCAGCGACTAGCAGAATCTCTTTATTCATCTCGTCTTGCCTCGTTCACCTTGAAACCATCAAAACTTAGCGATTAAGTTGCCTTTGCGGATATTATCCAATGCGACAACTAACTCTTTACCATTCACTTTCAGCGAGAGCATTTGCCCGTCGACTGCAGTGATGGCGCCTTTTAAATTACGACTGCCGTCAACCGGCATAGTCAATTGAAGCTTTACATCCTCGCCTACATAGCCCGCGTACTGCTCAGCAGTAAATAAGGGTCTATCTACGCCTGGCGAAGAAACCTCTAGGGTATATTCTGTAGAAATAGGATCTTCAACATCGAGTACAGCACTGACTTGGCGACTTGCATTGGCACAATCTTCAATATTGATACCATTCTCACCATCAATGAACACTCGCAGTGTGGAATGCTTACCCGCTTGAACATATTCAATGCCCCACAGCTGAAAGCCTAATGCTTCCACAGGTACTTTGAGCATTTCTGCCAGTCTGAATTCTAACGTTGCCAAGATTGACCCCCGAAAAAACAAAAAAGGGCTTAATAGCCCTAGTACAACGCCACATACGAAGCATGCGACAAATTTAAAAGTCCCAGATAACAAAAAACCCCGTAATCACGAGGTCATTAATTTCAAGAACCTGTAAACCATAACGAATTCAAAAACTATTCGTTACTAGGAGCTGGTTGCGGGGGCCGGATTTGAACCGACGACCTTCGGGTTATGAGCCCGACGAGCTACCATGCTGCTCCACCCCGCGTCAACTGTGTGCAAGTATATTGACTATCGTCATTTCTTGCAATAACTAAGAGAGAACTTATCTCGTCTATCTTAGTTATATTTGGTGCCGAGAGCGGGACTTGAACCCGCACGACCGTTAGGTCACAGCCACCTCAAGGCTGCGCGTCTACCAATTTCGCCACCTCGGCGACACCTTTTACTAGTCAGGAATTTTCGTTTCTGACTTTTGGGTTCCTTGCTCAACAGGTTGGGTAACCTGTTCAGTGTCTGAACCTAAATCTTTCCATGAATCTTCATTTTTTGCGTGATTTGCACTTAAGTTACCAATAAGCAGACTTAAAGTGAAAAACGCAATGGCAAGAATCGCCGTACTGCGTGTCAGGAAATTACCTGAACCGCTTGAACCAAAAAGAGTACCTGATGCACCGGCGCCAAAAGAGGCCCCCATGTCAGCTCCCTTACCTTGCTGAATTAATACTAAGCCGATTAGACCTAATGCAACCAACAAGTAAATAACTACTAGAACTTCATACATATTATGCGCTCATCGCTATGGTACACAGACTTAAAAACTCGCTAGAGTTTAAGCTAGCACCGCCAATCAGTCCACCATCAACATCAGGTTGGGCAAATAAATCTGCAGCATTACTCGGTGTCACACTACCACCGTAGAGAATCCTGATATTTTCTCCGATAAACGGAGACACTTCAGAGAGGCGTTTGCGAATAAACGCATGAACTTCTTGTGCCTGCTCTGGTGTAGCACTTTTACCTGTTCCTACAGCCCAAAGCGGCTCGTAGGCGATAATAGCGTTATCAAAAGCCATAGTGCCATTTTTCTGGATCACTATATCCAACTCTTCAGCAATCACCTCAAAGGTGCGTCTTGCTTCACGTGCTGGACCTGACTCACCCACACATAAAATTGGAGTTAAGCCATGCTTTTGTGCAGCGGCGAATTTCTCCGCTACGATATTACTCGTCTCTCCGTACATACGGCGACGTTCTGAATGCCCGATAATTACATATCGACATCCTGAATCTTTGAGCATCTGACCTGAAACTTCTCCGGTATAAGCGCCAAAGTCATGTTGACTTAGGTTTTGTGCGCCCATCCTAACAAGTGAACCGTCTAACGCTTCCTTGTTTGCTTCTAGCAGTTGCCTAACGCTCTCTAGATAGATAGAAGGCGGGCATAAAACCACTTCAGCTGAATCATTTTGGAGCTTAGAGGCAAATTTTTTGAACAACTCTTGTGCTAATGCCGCACTGCCGTTCATCTTCCAATTGCCAGCTACCATAGGACGTCTGAGTGCCATCACTGTCTCCTCTGAAAGCGGCGTGAATAATAGCGAACCACTTATTAAGTTACAATAGCTAAATTCGAATTTTTTCAGATATCAGGTTGGAATGCTTATTTTTTACACGCCAAAGCTGTTTTCTGTTCATTTGTGCAGCTAACACCTTAATTTTAAATTGGTATCAGCCGCACTCATTACAAAATTAGCAAATATTAGCTTGCCGATTTTACCGCATCCGCAATCAAATTTGCGTGCGCCAATACTGCACTATGATCGTCACCTTCAACCATGACACGGATCAAAGGTTCAGTACCTGACTTACGTAATAATACTCGGCCACGCACGCCCAGTTGAGATTCAACCTGTGCCTGCGCCGCTTTAACTTTATCTGACTTAAGAGGGTCGTGCTCGCCTTCAAAGCGCACATTGACTAACACCTGCGGCAACATTTCCATCGCAGAAGTCAGTTCTTCTAGCGTGGCATTCTGACGACGCATAGCCGCTAACACTAAAATCCCCGCAACGATGCCATCACCAGTTGTGCCGTGATCAAGATTGAGGATATGCCCTGAATTTTCACCGCCAATGCGCCAATCGAGTTCTTTAAGTAGTTCCATCACATAACGGTCGCCCACTTTCGAACGCGCAAAGGGGATGTCTAATGCTTGCAAGGCGAGATCAAGCCCAAGGTTTGACATTAACGTACCAACTACACCACCACGTAATACGCCACGGGATTTCGCATCACAGGCCAGAATATATAAAATTTGATCGCCGTCGATCACTTCGCCTTTGCTGTTGACCATCATAATACGGTCACCGTCACCGTCGAGTGCGATGCCTAAATCGGCACTTTCGGCTAGAACGGTTTCACAAATTTTGCCCATGGACGTCGCGCCCACTTTATCATTGATGTTCATCCCGTTGGGTTTATCACCAATGGCAATCACCTCGGCGCCTAACTCACGAAACACAGCTGGCGCTATGTGATAAGTTGCGCCATGGGCACAATCAACCACAATTTTTAGCCCAGTTAACGTGTGTTCTGCAGGAAAATTACCTTTGCAATACTCAATATAACGGCCACGGGCATCTTCAATACGCGATACCTTCCCCAATAGATGCGATTCAACACAAACGAGGGGCTTTTCAAGCTCGGCTTCAATTTCTAGCTCTAGGTTATCGTCTAACTTACTGCCGTCGGTGGAAAAAAACTTAATACCATTATCGTAATACGGATTGTGTGACGCGCTGATCACCACCCCAGCTTCGGCGCGAAACGTGCGCGTCAAATAGGCTACTGCTGGCGTTGGCATAGGTCCCATTAACATCACATTAAGGCCTGCAGCAGAAAGGCCAGCTTCTAATGCTGACTCAAACATATAGCCCGAAATACGGGTATCTTTACCTATAATCACCTTTTTGGTACCACTGCGGGATAACACGCGCCCCGCCGCCCAACCTAACTTAAGCGCGAGCTCAGGCGTCATTTGACCTGAACCGACTTTTCCCCGAATACCGTCAGTTCCAAAAAATTTACGTTCTTTCATATCGCTCCACAAACTCAAATGTGTCCCAATGATTTGGGATCATAATATTAATTAAATGCTTAACGAGAGCATAACGATGCTTAAAAATACGCTTGTGTCGCTTGTAACACCTTGAGCATATCCACAGTTTCAGTAACATCATGCACACGAATGATATGAGCGCCCTTTTGGGCCGCTATCATAGCGCCAGCAAGGCTCCCAGCAAGACGTTCTGAGGTCGGTTTTGCTAAGAGGTTTCCTACCATGCTCTTACGAGACAATCCTATCAATATCGGTAAATCAAACTGGGCAAAACTGTCGAGCTTCGCCAGTAATTCATAGTTATGTTCTAAGCTTTTACCAAAACCAAATCCCGGATCGAGTATTAATAATTCACGGGGGATCCCTGCTCGCAAACAAGCTTCAATCCGCTCAGTTAAAAAGGCAGAAACTTCTTCAATAACATTATGGTAAGTCGGTGCAAATTGCATGATTTTGGGTTCGCCTTGCATATGCATTAAGCATATGGGGACTTGCAACTCTGCAGCAGCTTGAAGCGCACCAGGCTCCATCAGGGCACGCACATCGTTAATCAAATGTGCGCCCGCAGCAACAGCTTGACGCATGACTTCAGGTTTACTGGTATCGACTGAAATCCACACATCATGGTGCGCCGCAACATATTTCACCAACGGGATCACCCGCGCAAGTTCATCGGCTAAGCTCACCTCTGCAGCGCCAGGTCTTGTCGACTCACCGCCAATGTCTATCATTCCCGCGCCTTGAGCCACCATGTCATCGGCATGCTGACAGGCAAGCTCATAGGAAGAATATTGACCACCGTCGGAAAAAGAATCGGGAGTGACATTAAGTATACCCATCACAATGGGCGAAGATAAAGCGAGGCGTTTAGTGCCAGCAATCAGTTCAAACACGCATTTACTCCTGTAATACGAACACTTACGATTTTACTCACTGGCATAACTTGCGTCATTAATTTCAAGCCTTCATTTTCTATCCGAAAAGACCAATGTCAGAAGATAAATATCAATTGTGGCAGAGAGTATTAATGACAGCGCAGTCAAATTGCTACAAGGTAAAACAAGAAAACCCCTTTACGGGGTTTTCTTTAGTTTCACAACACATTACTTAGCTGGAGATTCATCAGGATCTTTCAGTTCTGGCTCAGCAGGGGCAGTCACACTGTCTTCAGCTTTCGCTGCTGGTTCACCATGACCATTGCCTTTATCGTTAGAACCACTGTCATCCACTTGCCAATCAGCAGGCTGACGCACTTCACGACGTTTCATTAAATCGTCAATTTGAAGTGAATCAATGGTTTCATACTTCATTAAAGCTTCTTTCATTGAGTGCAGAATATCGAGGTTATCCGTCAATATCTGTCTCGCTCTAGCGTAGTTTTTGTCGATAAAGACTTTTACTTCAGCATCGATAATAGTTGCAGTTTCATCGGACATCGCTTTGGCTTTACCCATGCTGCGACCTAAGAAGACTTCACCATCTTCTTCTGCATACAGCAATGGACCTAACTTGTCCGAGAAGCCCCACTGAGTCACCATGTTACGCGCAATAGATGTTGCATATTTGATGTCCTGTGATGCGCCAGTCGACACTTTCTCATTACCGTAGATAAGCTCTTCTGCTAAACGACCACCGTAGGCGACCGAAATTTGGCTTTCTAACTTACGACGGCTCTGGCTCACTGAGTCAGCTTCAGGTAAGAAGAAAGTCACACCTAAGGCACGGCCGCGAGGAATGATAGTCACCTTGTGCACAGGATCGTGCTCTGGTACTAAACAACCCACAATCGCATGGCCTGCTTCATGGTAAGCGGTCATTTCTTTTTCGGCTTCAGACATCACCATAGAACGGCGCTCAGCACCCATCATGATTTTATCTTTTGCACGCTCAAATTCTTCCATGCCTACAACTCGGCGATTTCCGCGAGCCGCAAACAGGGCAGCTTCGTTCACTAAGTTAGCTAAATCAGCACCCGAGAAACCTGGCGTACCACGGGCAATCACGCTTGCTTTCACATCTTCAGAAAGCGGTACTTTACGCATATGCACTTTCAAAATCTGCTCACGACCGCGCACGTCTGGTAAACCAACGACCACTTGACGGTCAAAACGACCCGGACGTAATAACGCAGAATCGAGTACGTCTGGACGGTTAGTTGCCGCGATAACAATAACGCCTTCATTACCTTCGAAGCCATCCATCTCAACCAGCATTTGGTTCAGTGTTTGCTCACGTTCATCATGACCACCACCTAAACCCGCGCCACGTTGACGACCGACAGCATCGATTTCATCGATGAAGATAATACAAGGTGCCGACTTTTTCGCTTGTTCAAACATGTCACGCACACGGGATGCACCGACACCAACAAACATTTCCACGAAATCAGAACCTGAAATAGTGAAGAAAGGGACTTTAGATTCACCCGCAATGGCTTTCGCCAGCAAGGTTTTACCTGTACCTGGAGGACCCACCATCAGTACGCCCGTTGGAATTCGGCCGCCCAATTTTTGGAATTTAGTTGGGTCACGCAGGTAATCAACCAGCTCTTTCACTTCTTCTTTTGCTTCGTCACAACCAGCAACATCGGCAAAAGTAGTTTTAATCTGATCTTCGCTCATCAGCTTGGCTTTGCTCTTACCAAAGGACATAGCGCCTTTGCCACCGCCGCCTTGCATCTGGCGCATGAAGAAAATCCATACCCCGATAAGCAATAACATCGGGAACCAAGAGATGAAGATTTGGGTAAGGAACCCTGACTCTTCGGCTTCTTGGCCCTTCATAGTGATGCCTTTACGATCAAGATCATTAATTAAATCTTGGTCATATAACGGCATGATAGTAGTGAATTTTTCACCAGTTCGTTTAGCACCTTCAATAGTACGTTGGTCGCTCTTAACTTCAACAGTTGCGACCTGTCCATCACGGACATTATCTAAGAAGGTAGAATAATCCATCTTCTGCGATGACGAAGAAGAGGGGGAGTAACCCTGAAACACTGACATCAGCACAACGGCGATGACAACCCAGAGTATTAGATTTTTTGCCATGTCACTCAAATTACTAGACCTCATTAAGTCTTGCGATTATTAACGCTAGGTTACTACAACTTGTACCCAGTCGCCACAAGATAGACTTCGCGGGAACGAGCCCGTGAAGAGTCTGGTTTACGTGTTTTAACGACTTTAAACACTGCTTTTACCGCTTTCATGTATTCGTCAAAGCCCTCCCCCTGAAAGACTTTTACCGCAAAACAGCCATTAGGAGCCAATACTTGATGGCACATATCTAACGCCAATTCCACTAAATACATGGCACGGGGCTGATCAACACTATCTGAACCACTCATGTTGGGTGCCATATCAGACAACACAACGTCAACTTTAGCATCACCGACGCGAGTAAGTAATGCTTGAAGGACTTTATCTTCACGAAAATCCCCTTGCAAAAAATCGACGCCGACGATTGGATCCATAGGCAAAATGTCACAGGCGATGACTTTACCTCTATCTCCCGCTAATTTAACTGCCACTTGAGACCAACCTCCTGGAGCGGCACCGAGATCAACCACAGTCATGCCTGGGCGAATTAGTTGATCCTTTTGCTGGATCTCCTCAAGCTTAAACGCAGCGCGAGATCGCAAGCCCATTTTTTGGGCGAGTTTGACATAGTGATCATCAAAGTGTTCTAGCATCCAGCGATTAGAACTGGCCGTACGTTTTATACCTGACATTTAAAATCCGCAACAATTGAGAGTTACACAAAGGCTATATAAGGGTAGAATAGCCGTTTTTCAACAGTAACTCAGCAAAAGTTGGTAGAAATGAACTTAACAACCAAACAAAAACAGCATTTAAAAGGTCTAGCGCATCCGCTAAAGCCAGTGGTGCTGCTTGGTGCCAATGGATTGACTGAAGGTGTACTCGCTGAAATTGAAAGCGCACTCGCTTATCATGAACTGATTAAAGTGAAAGTAGCCTCTGCCGACAGAGAGCTAAAAAATGCCATCGTTGATGCCATAGTACGTGAAACTCAATCCGCAAAAGTGCAACTTATTGGTCATATTCTGGTGATTTATCGTCAATCACCAGAAATGAAAATTGCTTTGCCAAAGGCAAAGTAATTTTTCTTGATTTTATCGTGTTAACAAAAAGGCCATTCAATCGAGTGGCCTTTTTGTTTTCGCTGTTAATTTAAGCGATTGGCATAGCCCTAAGGTGTTTCAGAAATCACTTGTTCCTTATAATGCTCAGGCGTTAAGCCTAATAACTCAGGCAATGAGGTACCAACCGAAATCGAAGAAAATGTGCCGGTTAATATACCGATAAACATTGCAATCGAAAATCCTTCCAGCGGTCCACCGCCCATGATCCACAGCGCACCGACCGTCATTAAGGTTGTCCCTGAGGTCACCATAGTGCGAGAAAACGTCGCCACAATTGCTTGGTTGTTAATGTCTTGAATCGCAAGCTTTGGCTTAGCAATCAATAATTCACGGATACGATCAGCGATAATGATCGAATCGTTTAAGGAGTAACCTAAAATCGCCAGCACAGCCGCAAGTATAGTTAAATTAAACTCCATCTGAGTCAACGCGAAAAATGCCAGCACGAACACTACGTCATGCACTAAGGCGAATAGGGCACCCGATGCGAGTCGCCATTCGAAGCGATAACTTAAATAACCTAATATCGCCAGCATAGCGACTAATAACGCCAAACCGCCCTGCTCTGCCAATTCTTGACCAATCTGCGGCCCGACAACACTGCTGTTAAGCACTTGCACTTCAGAGTTAAGCGGCGCTAATACCTGCTGAATATCGATATTACCTTGCTCTGTATCGGCACTCTTTATATCGGAATAGCGCAACACCCAACGTCCCGGCTCACTGGCGGAGACGACACTCACCTCTTGCTGATAAGCGGCGTTGAGTAAAGGTTGCAATTCACTGCTGGTAATTTTTCTATCGATCTGCACTTCGGTGACGACACCGCCAGTAAAATCTAAGCCCCAGTTAAAACCTTTCACGCCGATGATGGTTAACGACACTAGCATCAACAAAATAGAGATAGCACTCGAAACATAACGCCATTTAGTTAGATTGATATTTTTCATGATTATACCCTCACATGACGGCTAGCATCACGCCCATAAACTAAGTTGATCAAGGCCCTTGAAGCAAAGATACCGGTAAACATGCTGGTCAATAGACCTAGACCTAAGGTCAAGGCAAAACCTTGAATTGGACCATTACCTATGGAGTAAAGCACCACTGCAGTGATCATAGTGGTGAAGTTGGCGTCAAAAATAGTAGAAAACGCGCTATCAAAACCCGTATCAATTGCCAGCGCAAAACTGCGACCTTCCTTTAACTTGTCTTTTATTCGCTCAAAAATCAGTACGTTGGTATCTACAGCCATACCGACTGTTAACACCAAGCCCGCAATCCCAGGTAAGGTCAACACAGCGCCAGGGATAAGCGCAAGTAAACCAAACAGGATCACCATATTGGAGATCAGCGCTATATTCGCCACCCAGCCGAGACGGCGATACCAAAGCGCCATAAACAGCAAGGTAATCCCCATCCCTAAACCAAGGGCCGCAAAACCGTTTTCAATGTTTTCAGCACCCAGCGTCGGGCCAATAGTGCGCTCTTCAACAATAGTCACTGGCGCCGTCATAGAGCCCGCTCGCAGTAACAGAGCTAATTGTTGTGCTTCTTGATAGGAGCCTGCACCCGTAATGCGAAAACGATCTCCAAGTTGGGATTGAATCGTCGCAACACTGATAATCTCTTGTGTTTGCTTTGCCTTACCTTGCTCATCACGGCTGTATTCGCTGTAAGACGTCGCCATAGGTTTGCCGATATTGGTACGGGAAAACTCAGACATTTTCTGCCCGCCGACACGGTCGAGGTTAATGTTCACCTCCGCCATGCCCATCTCGCCTAAACTCGCCCTCGCATCGACAATATGATCGCCACCCAGCACTGGTGTGCGGCTCACATAAATAGGCTTACCAGACTTGTCATTGAGTACCATAGCATTGACGGAGCCAGACTCTTTAACCTCGAAGAAGGCCAGACTCGCCGTAGCACCGATAACGTTTTTGGCGGCGGCAGGATCTTGTACTCCAGGCAATTCAATCCGAATTCGATGCTCCCCTTGACGCTGCACTAAAGCTTCAGTGATACCGAGTTCTTCAATACGGCTGCGCATCACTTGTAAGTTTTGCTGCACTGTCAAATTACGCAGTTTCGTTTGCTCTTCTTGGCTCAACTTAATCAGTAAACCCGCGCCATCTGCATTGGATAGCTGCCAATTAGGATAGGACTCTTTCATCATTTGACGCACGGCAGCACGGGCATCATTATCGGGCAACGTCATGTTTAACTGATGACTTTGGTCCAAATGCACGCTAGCACCACGAATTTTCTGCTCACGGATGAATTGACGTAGCGAATCAACAAGCGTCTCGGCCTGAGTTTGATAAACAGGATCAATATCAACATCGAGTAAGAACTGTACGCCACCGCGCAAATCGAGCCCGAGTTTAATCGGCTGAAAGCCTAAGTTTTGTAACCAACTTGGCGCCGCACTGGCAAGGGATAAAGTCAATTCTTTTGGCTCTGCAACCATAGAAGAGACTAAAGTTTTGACTAAGGTTTGTTGGTTATCCGCATCGAGGACAATTAAGGTTTCACCATTTTTTTGGTCGATACGTTTGACCGTCACGCCTTCAGCTTGCAGCTTATCTCGAAGGGCAATAGGTGTGAGCGTTAAACCCGCCTTCGCGCCCACCTGCACCGCCGCATCCTCACCGTAAAATGTCGGCAAGGCACTGAATAGCATCACGATAATAGTGACGATAAGCACTAAGTATTTCCAAGCTGAATAGTGATTTAGCAGCCGTTGATTGGGTTTTCTTTCCATGGGATTAACTCGCTATTTAACGCTCAGCATTTGAATCAAATCGCTAAGCGAACATATTGATATCAGTCCGAAACACATGATTGAGTACCAGCGGCTAAGCTCGTAAGGCTCAAATCATCACTGCTTACTTAAGCAGCTATAAAAAGTTTCGGTGAGTACAAAAAGGCAACAGCATGAAAAATCGATAAGAGTAGGCTCCTATCAACGTCATGCCTAAATAGGCGAGCTAAGCGGCTTGTTGGCTAAATCGATATTGAAGATTTGAGACTTTCCAACCCGAAATTCGGGCGGGGGAAGAAACAGCAGAAAGCGTCCAATCTGATGTGATATCAAGATCGGTGGGTTCAACGACATTGGATGTCGGTTCGGCAGTAAAGTCTACAGCGAGTACATATACTGGCTTGACCTCACGCACATCGTGCTGGGCAAGACTGATAAAACGCGGCGAATTTATCGGGGCAAAATCTAAGTCATCTGAATGACTTACATAGTCAGAGCTCGGACAAGGTGCTGGCTGTGATTCTGAGTCTGCACTGACTAGATCGGTATCATGACTATTCGGTGAGCCGCAGCTTTCAACGGTTTGCGCATCAGACTGTGCATTAGACTGTGCATTAGACTGTGCATTAGATTGGGCATTGAGCTGTGCATTGTCTTGGGCGATAACATCGGCATCGGGCAAACTTTGAGGCTCAGCGCTTAGCTTTGCATGGGGGGTCGAGCTATCAAGACTCACAGTATGCATCTGAGCATAATGGCGAGTTGCATCACTGCGCTGTACTGAGGGTTTTGGCGCATAGCTAGCCGAGTGCGCAATCAACATGATCGCCACGCAAACTAACATCAATCCTGTACGCCAATGTTTGACCAAAGCGTGCCCTCTTATAGAACGTTATCAAACTAAAGATGAACCTATTCACTGTTCGCTTTTGATGCTTAACTGTGGGTCCATAAAGTGAAACTCGCGCAAAAAAACAACATACACATTTCGCCAATGTTGATTTTGCTAGGACGGCAGCTTAGGTAAAAACCTACAAAGAGACAAATTAAACTTTGTCCATCTTAACCCGAATTCAACGCTGAAGCGCGATCGATATCCTTGGCTAAAGCCCTAAATTCGAGCCCTAAACTCAAGCCGTAAACAAACTTAATTCGCAGATAACAAAAAACCGCCCTAGGACGGTTTTAGCGATATCGCATGAGTCACGCTCACAACACTACAAGCAAAGTATTATAAGCAGATTATAAATACTGTACTGAGATGATTTCGTAATCTGTCATACCACCTGGCGTAGTAATAGACACTTCATCACCTTCATTTTTGCCGACTAAACCGCGGGCTATTGGTGAATTCACTGAAATCAGGTTTTCTTTAATATTCGCTTCGTCATCGCCGACTATGCGATAAGTCACTTCAACATCGGTATCGAGATTTAAAATAGTCACAGTGGCGCCAAAAATGATACGACCGTTATTCACCATCTTAGTGACGTCGATAATTTGCGCGTTAGATAACTTACCCTCAATATCACGGATACGTGCTTCACAAATACCTTGTTCCTCACGAGCCGCATGGTATTCCGCGTTTTCTTTCAAGTCGCCTAACTCTCTCGCTGAAGCAATTGCTTCAGTGATTTTAGGGCGACGGTCAAACTTGAGAATATCTAACTCTTTACGCAGCTGCTCTGCACCGACAACTGTCATAGGAACCTTAGTCATAACTTCTTTCGTCTCCTTTAAAACAAAAGCAACCCGTGCCAACGCTAAGGTCAACACAGTCAAATGAGGGTGGAATTGCGCTATTCTAATCGTTATGCGCTTTTGATGCACCAAGAACAATACATTGACGCAGCTTACCCAACCTTAAGCAGAGTTACCAGTAATCAAATTCAAATCTGTATACCTAAGGAAATTTCGCACACGTTTTAGTACGAAATGAATACAAAAATGCCCACTCGCCATTTAGACCGTGGGCATTAAGACTCAAAGCAAAAACCTCAAATAAAGGTTAACTCATTTATTCAAGCCCAGCCTCAAAGGTCAAAAAGATTTCACTAACCGTTTTATCAGCAAGGGATTTATCTGCATTAGGGCGCTCAATTGCCGCATGTAAGAGATAACGTCCTGCTGAAGGTAAGATCATTGAAACTTTACCGTCTTTATCTGAGGTAAATTCGATTTCCTCTGGTTTGTTACGATATAAGCTACCGTCTTTCATAATGGCGACTTTAACGCCTTCAACGGGCTTACCATCGAAAACAAATTGCAGGGTAGCAGCTTCGTTCTCAACAATATCTGCAGGATGAGTCACAGGCACTAGTTCTAAATATTCCCCCTTAGGCTTTAACACTTCCTCAGTTGGCTTATTACGTGTGACATAGGTTTCAACCCGCGACACATTTAAAGAACTTTCAAGTTCATAGGCTCCCTTTGGCATAGCAGCAGTTGTGGCTTTTTTATCCATACGGCTGCGTACAACCCCTTCTTTTCCTTTAACTTTATACTGAGAAAAATAACGAGGTGAAACTTCTTTTTCAAACTTATAAGTGCCATCTTGCATCAGTTGCACATCAAACACCGACTTACGTCCGCCCGTGTAACTTGAGCTTGGAGACGTTGGTTTTCCATTTGGCTGTAACACACGCACATCACTGGCACTAAAAGGTTTATCCATCATAAACACTTGATTGCTGGCAGACACATCTGAAGTAATCCACACAATTTCTTCACTTTCAGCCGAAACGTTGAAGTGGCTAGGTAAAATCCATCTGTCGTGGCTACTTGCCAATGGGCTAATACAAAGTGTGCCAAGTAATGCAATAAGACGTAATTTCATGCCTTTTCCTTAAGTTTAACAATTAATATACGGACTAAATATTTAATGGATTGACTCAACGAGCCATGCCGCTTAAGCGTATGTCGATAACGCCAGTTTCTGTCGTGGCGGGCAACTGCACAGAGAAATCTCCCGCAGCTAAATCGATATTTTGTCGTACAAGATCGCGACCACCGTGTTCACGCACCACTTCAATAAATACAGTGTAAGTGGCAGGTTCAAGCACTTTTCCCGCCTCATCTTTTAAATCCCAATCGATTTTGTAATGACCCGCGGGACGTGTCGCAGATGCAATACCGTCAACAAAGCTCATATCTTCGCGTCCGGCTTTACGCCACCAACGACGGATATCTTTCAACCATTTATGGCCTTCATCCCATACCCAAAGGCTTAAGGTTTTAACCGTTTGCCCCTTGGCATCCTCAACCCATACGGCCACATAAGGTCTGTGATATTGCCCTTCGGTAATTTCAGGCAAGGTTAAATCGACTGTCATTTTAGGCGTCGCAAACGCCACAGAACTGACAAACAAAGCACTCACCGCAATGGTGCGAATAAGATGACGCATACTCGGCCTACACTCCTTATGGAACAAAATAAACATACACAAGCCCGCAACTACTGCTGACGAGTACCATGTATAACAATGACTTTTTGAGGCGCTTGGTTTGAGGCAGCAACAAATAAGCCCCAGTGAGCGAAAATAAAATGATAAGCACAGCGCTGAGATCGAGTATCCAAGCCCAAGCTGTGCCTGTGTTACGGCCCTTATGTAAATCATTCACTACGGCAACGACACCGTAATCTAAGGTTTCGACATAGGCTTGGCCGTCGAGCAAGTCCAATGTCAGGCTGCGGTAAGTACCAGGTCCTTTGCTGACTAAACTAATTTCATCTTCATCGATATCGGCGCTCGCCATATCCATTGCCCATTCACTTTTCAACCAATGACCCGCAGCCAGACGCCATTGTGAGTCTTGGGCATTAACGGGTAACAAATAGGCAGGGATTGGCACTTGTTCCCGCTTAGGTTCCTGATCAGCTTGAGAAAACCAATTAGGATGATTTAACGTTATACCTGTCACCGCAAAAAACAGCATCAGCAACAATAAAGCCATAGACACATAAACATGAATAATGCGGGCAAAGGACAAAGACGACTTACTGACTCTTAATTTCAATGATGCACTCTCAAAAACAAACCGAAGAGAAATACCTCCAGAGTCTGCTTTCCCTATGCAGCTAAAGAGAGAAATAAGCTGCATTAAACTAATTTAATGCGCCGAGATTAAATGAGATCGATTATCAAACAGAACAAAGTTTACAAACTTTACATATTTAATACTGAAAAAGAAGTTAAAAAGTAAGAAGAAAAATAAGTGCTAAAAATAAAGCACTTAGAGGTAAATCTGTTTTTAGCACTAAAAAACCATTACCTTCGATTAAATTAGCAGCAAATGATTTATTGTATCACCTGTAAATACCTTTCAAATTCAGGAGGATAAAATCCAACATTTGGGCTAATTTTTTTGCTTAAAATTTACTTTGCCACCCTCTCGTTTACCTTATGCCAATCAGCTACAATCCGCCGCCGGCGACTTGCTGGTACTTCCAAGGAAATATCATCTTGAGTACATCTCTGCTCAAAAAAATGCGCTGCCTGCATATTGTGTGGCTCGCATTAATGCTCAACGCCTGCGTTGCACCACTATTATTAATGTCACCTCAAGGCCAGCTCATGTGGGCCTTGCTTAAACCCCTTGTCGGTTTAGACCCGAACGATGTCGGATTATTTGAACAACCGCTCATCAAAAACCGTATGCAGGAATTGCTGGGTAAAAATTACGATACCACCCTGTCCCTGCTCAAAACGGCCGACAAGATCCAACAGGAAGGTCCACTCATCTACTTAGTGTCGACTTACACCCCAGTCCCCGAAATGGCCGAAAAAGCGGGTCTAGTTTGGAACTCAGACACCAACCAAATGGCAGTCATGCTGATGAAAGGCGGTGCACCCTTAGTGATTTCTGAGCAATTCAGTAATCAGGCAGAAAAACGGGTCCCAAGTTGGCCGAAGGAATTAGCCGACTATACCGATCCACAGAAGTTACAACAAAAAGCCTTAGAAGCGGGCGCGAACCAAGTGCAGCAACAGTTAGCTGTGCCTAATGCCGTCAAAGCGGTTGCCACGGGTGAGGTTAACGCGGTTCAAAGTGCTGTCACTGAGCATGCTGTATTGCCAGCAACTATCACTGATGCGGCAGCAAAAGTAGCCACACCTGCAATGCCAGCAGTTCCAGCGGAAATAAAATCGCTGCCTGTCGTGCCAGAAGTCAAAAAGCAATAACACAGATCACCACAGTGCCTAATCAACTGGCACTGTGGTGTTCACTGTCGTTATATAACAGTGCCAACTCCCCTTCCTCGATATCCTGATTCAAGCCCTGCTTCTTATGCCTGCTATTATGCTGATGCTTATGTTGGCTCTTATGCTCACTCATAGATTAGTTATGCTTGCTAACTCTAAACTTCACTCCACGCTCTGCATCCCAGAACTAAACGGATAAGGCTTATTCAGCTTGCTGACGACTTAAAATCCAATACATCATTATTGAGTTACCCTATAAACGGCTAGATAAAAACAAACGACAGAAATTCAAGCCAGCTATAGCAAGGACATTGATAGAAAAGGGAAATGCTAAACGAAGAAAACGAAAGAAACCAAACTGCGAATAATGCGAAAGCAGATAGAGAGTGAAAACGAATAGTAAGGATATAGTGAAAAGCTAGAAAGCAAAAAGCCTGTCCGAAGACAGGCTTTTTAACTTTTTGGCTGGGGTACAAGGATTCGAACCTTGGGATGCCGAGATCAAAACCCGGTGCCTTACCACTTGGCGATACCCCAATAAACTGTGTTTAATCTTCTATCGAAGATTGCATTTTGATGGTACGGGAAGAGAGACTTGAACTCTCACACCTCGCGGCACCAGAACCTAAATCTGGCGTGTCTACCAATTTCACCATTCCCGCATCAAAATGTACCAAAATTGTCTATTCAACATTTTTGGATTTTTCTCTGATAAATCACTTTAACAGAGTTAAATATGGTAGCAATGGCGGGACTTGAACCTGCGACCCCAGCATTATGAGTGCTGTGCTCTAACCAGCTGAGCTACATTGCCAATGGCTGGGGTACAAGGATTCGAACCTTGGAATGCCGAGATCAAAACCCGGTGCCTTACCACTTGGCGATACCCCAATCAACTTGGAAACTGAGAAAAATGGCTGGGGTACAAGGATTCGAACCTTGGA
Source organism: Shewanella sp. SM101 (assembly GCF_025654465.1). Taxonomy (NCBI): domain Bacteria; kingdom Pseudomonadati; phylum Pseudomonadota; class Gammaproteobacteria; order Alteromonadales; family Shewanellaceae; genus Shewanella; species Shewanella sp. SM101. The sequence continues at coordinate 70,850 of NZ_JAKKRH010000014.1, read as the reverse complement.
ATGCCGAGATCAAAACCCGGTGCCTTACCACTTGGCGATACCCCAACTAACTCTGTTTCAAACATCCGCTATCGCCGATGTTTCTAAATTCATATATCTAAAAAATGGTACGGGAAGAGAGACTTGAACTCTCACACCTTGCGGCACCAGAACCTAAATCTGGCGTGTCTACCAATTTCACCATTCCCGCACAGCTTCATGTTTACATCGTGAAGAGATGCTAGCAATCAATGCTAGAGTAAATCGTGATTCATTTTATATAAGAAATTTATCTTAAATAAAATGGTAGCAATGGCGGGACTTGAACCTGCGACCCCAGCATTATGAGTGCTGTGCTCTAACCAGCTGAGCTACATTGCCACATCGATATTACGCGCCCCTCTCAGCGAGGAACGGGGCGTATTATGCTTATTCGAGGTATCTAGGTCAACAGCTTTTTTTCGCTATTTCCCTTAGGTTAAGCTGTTCGGCTATTACTTCACCAAACTGAGCAACAGATGTGCTAAATAACACCTTGTTGCTCATACTTAGCTTAATTTATCGAGACTTACAGCGTGAATAAGCTTTGCTATACGTTAAACAGGAAATGCATCACATCGCCATCTTTAACAATATAGGTTTTACCTTCCACGCGTAACTTACCGGCTTCTTTCGCGCCAGCTTCACCTTTGTGGGCAATAAAGTCATCAAATGCCATCACTTGGGCACGGATAAAACCGCGTTCAAAATCGGTATGGATAACGCCCGCCGCTTGCGGAGCACTCGCACCCACTGGCACAGTCCAAGCACGCACTTCTTTCACGCCTGCGGTGAAATAGGTTTGCAGATTCAGTAATTCATAACCTGCGCGGATCACACGATCTAAACCTGGTTCTTCGATACCCAGATCCGCCATAAACTCATCGCGCTCCTCGATTTCCATCTCGGCCAGTTCAGATTCAATCGCCGCACATACGGCAACAACGATAGCGTTTTCAGTGGCAGCAATGGCGCGAACGGCATCTAAGTGCGGGTTATTTTCAAAACCATCTTCCGCAACGTTAGCAATATACATGGTCGGTTTTAAGGTTAAGAAGTTCAAGTAAGCCACCGCTTCCAGCTCTTCTTTCGATAAATCCATTGAACGCAACATTTTAGCTTCGTCTAAAATGGGGCGCATTTTTTCTAATACTTCCACTTCAAACTTAGCGTCTTTATCACCACCTTTAGCACGTTTCTGCTGACGCTGAACCGCACGCTCTAAACTGTCTAAGTCAGCTAACGCTAATTCAGTGTTGATGACTTCAATATCGCCAGCTGGATCAACCTTGTTAGCAACGTGAACAATGTTGTCATCATCAAAACAACGTACGACATGACCAATCGCATCGGTTTCACGGATGTTAGCGAGGAACTTGTTACCTAAGCCTTCACCTTTAGATGCGCCAGCCACAAGACCCGCAATATCCACGAATTCCATGGTGGTAGGTAACACACGTTGTGGATTCACAATCGCAGCTAACGCATCCAGACGTGGATCCGGCACAGGTACAACACCAGTGTTAGGTTCAATGGTACAAAACGGGAAGTTAGCCGCTTCGATGCCAGCCTTAGTTAACGCATTAAAAAGCGTTGATTTACCTACGTTAGGAAGACCAACAATGCCGCATTTAAAACCCATATGCTTACCTTTCTCTCGATTATTAGCTGACAAGTCACACTCATCAGCGAGGTTTAGTCGTCCTGCCCTATGGCAGCACATTACTGAATAATTAAATCACTTGAATCACTTAACACTTAAGTCTCGCCAAAGGCAAAACCTACTCCGCTTTAAAGGAGTGTAATCTGTTCATGGCTTTCACCATGTCTTGTTTAAACAAAATTTCGGTAGAACGCACGGCTTCATCTATCGCCGCCTCGATAAGCTCTTGCTCTTTAGCAGGTGCTTTTCCCAGTACGTAACCACTCACTTGATTTTTATCACCGGGATGACCGATACCTAAGCGTAAACGGTAGAAGTTTTTATCGTTAGCCAGTTTAGCAATAATATCTTTCAGACCATTGTGGCCGCCATGACCGCCACCGAGCTTAAACTTAGCCACACCGGGCGGCAGATCGAGTTCATCGTGAGCGACCAGAATCTCTTCCGGCGTGATACGAAAAAAATTCGCCAAAGCGCCAACCGCTTTACCGCTTAAATTCATATAAGTCGTTGGGATCAATAAGCGGACATCTTTACCGTGCAATACGGCTCTGGCAGTCAAGCCAAAATACTTACTGTCAGCCACTAAAGTCACGCCGCAAATTCTCGCTAACTCAAGTACGTACCAAGCCCCCGCATTATGGCGAGTGTGTGCATATTCAGCACCTGGATTAGCCAGACCAACTATTAATTTTATTTCGCTCATGACACTCAATATCGTTATTTCGTCGATGACAGCCGCGCAAAGTGCCGACTGAACTGACCATACCTGCTAAAAACGCGGCATTTTAGCACTCAAACCCCAAGTCAACAAATGCCACGTCATCGCACAGGAGCAGAACACAAGGTCAGAACACAGAACAACTCAGCGTTAATTAAGTCCCATAGCATATTTAAGGACTGTCTTTTTGAGCGGGGAATTGATGTTTGCCAACTTTAACGCGCCATTACGCAGCAGCTTTAGCGGCAGAATATCGTTGCTAAAACCGGCGTAAAACAAATCCATCGCCGTCATCATCAATTGATTATCGCGATAACGCTTGTGCTGATATTGGGCAAGCACTTCATTCGACCACCAGAGGTTATTTTGAGTTAATGCCTCTTTTATTACCGCCAAAAACGCTTCGACATCCTTAAACCCAAGGTTCACCCCTTGGCCAGCGAGGGGATTAATGGTGTGAGCGGCATCGCCTAAAATCACCACGTTCTGACTATAGTAGCGCTGGGCATGCCGACGAGTGAGGCCAAAACTGCCTTTATTCTCAACGGTAAAATCAGCGTCCAAGCGCGCTGGGAAATGTACTCTTATCTGATCTGCAAGCTGTTTATTATTAAGCTGCATTAACTGCTTAATTCGATTGGCATCGTCGTACCACACCAGCGAAGCGTTATTGCCAGGTAAAGGTAATAAGGAACGTGGCCCTTTGGGCGTAAACTGCTGCCAAGTCACATCCTGTTGCCCCTGTGCGGTGTTGATATTAATCAACATGGCCGATTGAGCGTAATCCCAACCCGAAATGCCAATTCCCGCCCATTGGCGTACCTGCGAGTGAGCACCATCGGCGCCAACCAACAACTTAGCGGTCAGTTTACTATTTGACTGTAAGTGCACGCTCACACCGTCGCTATCGCGGGCAAATGCCACCACTTTATCGGGACAATATAAGGTGATGCCAGCTAATTGTGTCATCTGTTGCCACAGGGCAAGTTGGATTAAACGGTTTTCGACTATATGACCTAAATGGCTGGCACCAATTTGCGAACTGTGGAATTGGGTGATGCAGCCATCGAGCTCCCAAGTTTCTAAGCCCAAATAAGGCACATTACGCATCTTGAGCAATGAGTCCAAGGCGCCAAGACGTTCAAGCAGCGTTTCAGAAGCCACACTGATGGCCGAGACTCGCACATCTAATGGCTGTTCGGCTTGATAAGCCTCTGGCGCAAAAGATTCAATCACCGCCACTTGCAAACCCTGTTGGGCTAATCCAATTGCCGTCGCCGCACCAACCATGCCGCCGCCGACAAGAATGACATCGAACTCAGTGCCTTCAGCATGAGTAACGTCAGCATGAGTCACGTTAGAATCTGTGGTGTCGGATATCATCTGTGCATGTGTATCTTCAATCTGGCTCATCTTACCACCTTAGTTACGACCTTAGTTAGCACCTTTAAGCCCTTCTGTATTTCTGCTCAAGCGACTTTTCACAAACCCGCTCGATTATGCCTTATATCAAGATACCACGGAAATGTTGAGCGCATTTCGATTCGAAATCCGTGAAGACATAGGCATTCAAGCCCGAATAGTTTGCTGGAAATAACGAAAGCTCAGCATGTTAACAATATTAATCTTGCCCAAATGCAGCCGAACAATAAAAACCTAGCATTTGTGAGGGTATCGCCCTTGGCAAAAGCCAACAGCTAAAAGTGTGGACAAAGCTGGTCAGCAGCCGTAACAGCAGGTAAAATGTCGCGCTATTTTTATTGGTCATCTTAGGGCGACACAACTGATGAGTAAGAAACTCCATATCAAGACTTGGGGCTGTCAAATGAATGAGTATGACTCATCCAAGATGGCTGATCTGTTAGGCGAATACCAAGGTTATACCTTGACTGAAGAAGCGTCTGAGGCAGACATTCTCCTGCTCAACACTTGTTCTATCCGCGAAAAAGCGCAAGAAAAAGTGTTCCATCAGCTAGGACGCTGGAAGACGCTTAAAGATAAAAATCCCAATTTGATTATTGGCGTGGGCGGCTGCGTTGCCTCACAAGAAGGCAAAGCCATTAAAGACAGAGCCCAATGTGTCGACATTATTTTCGGACCACAAACATTGCACCGTCTGCCCGAGATGATCGAGCAAGTGCGCCGTGGCGACAAAGCGGTTATCGATATCAGCTTCCCTGAAATAGAAAAATTCGACCGTCTGCCAGAGCCACGCGCCGAAGGCCCAACCGCGTTTGTGTCTATCATGGAAGGTTGCAGCAAATACTGCTCGTTCTGCGTTGTACCTTATACTCGCGGCGAAGAAGTCAGCCGTCCATCGGACGATATTATCCTTGAAATCGCCCAATTGGCGGAGCAAGGTGTGCGCGAAGTAAACTTGCTCGGCCAAAACGTAAATGCCTATCGCGGCGCAACTCACGATGGCGCAATTTGTACTTTTGCGGAATTGCTGCGCTTCGTGGCAGCCATCGACGGTATCGACCGCATCCGCTTCACGACCAGTCATCCAATTGAATTTACACAAGATATCATCGACGTTTACGAAGATACCCCTGAGCTTGTAAGCTTCTTGCACTTGCCAGTGCAATCGGGTTCTGACCGTATTCTCACAGCGATGAAACGCGGCCATATGGCGATTGAATATAAATCCATCATCCGCCGCCTGCGTAAAGCCCGTGAAGGCATTCAAATCAGCTCAGACTTTATCATTGGCTTCCCAGGCGAAACCAAAGAAGACTTCGCTGATACCATGAAGTTGATTGAAGACATAGGTTTCGACCACAGCTTCAGCTTTATCTATAGCGCACGTCCGGGCACGCCAGCGGCAGATTTACCTGATAACGTCGATATGGAAGAGAAAAAACAACGTCTGGCGATTCTGCAAGACCGCATCACCCAGCAAGCCATGCGCTACAGCCGCCACATGATGGGCACAGTGCAACGTATTCTGGTTGAAGGACCATCGGTGAAAAATCCTATGGAACTGCGCGGCCGTACTGAGAACAACCGAGTGGTGAACTTCGAAGGTCAACCAAAACACATTGGTACTTTCGTGGATGTCGAAATTGTCGACGTTTACACTAACTCACTGCGCGGTGTCTTTATCCGCGGCGAAGATGAAATGGATCTACGTCGTAGCCTGCGTCCGGCTGAAATTCTGGCCAAGCGCAAGCAAGATGATGAACTGGGTGTGACTCAATTTAAGCCATAAGCGTTAAATCGGCTTAACTTAAAAAATACCTATATAAAGAAGGGCGACTTAGTCGCCCTTTTGCTTTCACGCACTTTTGTTTAAGTCTACCGAGGCAATTGCTATTTTCCGTTAGCAATTATCGGCTATGGCTCGTAAACTAAAATTATCTTGCGATGGTTAACCAACCTCGTACCTTGCTTTCTTATTCGCTATTGGGAGTGCTATTTGTCCAGTAAATTAACTACCATGAATCTGTATCTCGAACCCGCAGAAACACGCCGTTTGGCTTCACTGTGCGGTCCATTCGATGACAATATCAAGCAGATAGAACGTCGCGTTGGCGTTGAAATCGTCCGTAAGAACAATCATTTCCAGATCACCGGACTGCCACGCAATTGTTTAAGCGCCAACAACTTACTAAAAGAACTCTACATCGAGACCCAAACGGTTAAAGGCAGCACGCCCGATCTTGAGCCTGAGCAAGTCCATATCGCTATTCAAGCAGCCATTGCCCTAGAGCAAGCAGACGCTAACGACGACAGCGGTATTAATATCAAAACCCGCCGCGGTGTTATTAAGCCACGCAATCCGAATCAAAGCTTATATGTGGCCAATATTACGCGTCACGATATTACCTTCGGTATTGGTCCTGCAGGAACGGGCAAAACCTACCTTGCCGTAGCAGCGGCAGTAGATGCGTTAGAGCGCCAAGAAGTGCGCCGCATTCTACTGACTCGCCCTGCGGTGGAAGCGGGTGAAAAACTCGGTTTCTTACCCGGTGACTTAAGTCAAAAGGTAGACCCCTATTTGCGTCCGCTCTACGATGCCCTGTTCGAAATGCTTGGCTTTGAAAAAGTGGAACGCCTCATCGAGAAAAATGTAATAGAAGTGGCACCGCTTGCCTATATGCGCGGTCGTACCTTGAACGATGCCTTTATTATTCTCGATGAAAGCCAAAACACCACAATCGAGCAGATGAAGATGTTCCTTACCCGTATCGGTTTCAATTCCCGTGCGGTGATCACAGGCGACATCACTCAAACCGACTTACCTAAACATCAAAAGTCAGGGCTACGTCACGCGATTGAAGTGTTAAGCCAAGTCGAAGAAATCAGCTTTAACTTTTTTGTCTCCCAAGATGTAGTGCGCCACCCAGTGGTTGCCCGTATCGTTGAAGCCTATGAAGCCTTCGAGTTAAAAGAGCAAACCTTAAAAGCCAAAAAAGAAAGCCAGTACCAAAAGCAACAGCAGGAAGCCGCAACACATGAGTCTTGAGTTAGCCTTAGATATTCAACATGCCAGCACCAGTGAGTGGCTACCAACGGACGAACAATTCGCCCTTTGGGTCACTACCGCAATTGGCAATAGCATGGATGAAGCTGAATTAACCATACGTATCGTCGATAGCCGCGAGAGCCAAATGCTCAACAATACCTATCGCGGTAAAGACAAACCGACCAATGTACTGTCATTTCCCTTTGAAGCACCGCCAGAAATTGAACTTCCTTTACTCGGAGATCTTGTCATTTGCGCGGCAGTCGTTGAAAATGAAGCCCGTGAACAACAAAAACCACTAGAAGCGCACTGGGCACACATGGTTGTACATGGTTGCTTGCATCTGCTAGGGTATGATCACATCGACGATGAAGAAGCCGAAGAGATGGAGTCATTAGAGACTCAACTCATTGAAAGCTTAGGTTTTACTGATCCATATAAGGAACAATAATTAGCTAAGATAATCCCTATCAAAAGCTAATGAGAAAACTATGAGTGACGATATCCCCCCTAGTACGAACGCCCACAAGAAAGGTTGGTTTGATAGAGTAAGTCAGCTATTTCAGGGCGAACCTCAAAATCGCGAAGATCTAGTCGATGTGATTGATGGTGCCGAGCAGCGCGATTTGATCACCCAAGACACCCGCGAGATGATAAAAGGTGTATTAGACGTTTCTGATATGCGTGTTCGGGATATCATGATCCCAAGAGCTCAAATTGTCGCCCTCCAGATAGACAACTCGGTCGAAGAGTTACTTGCGACTGTGATTGGTTCAGGTCACTCGCGCTTCCCCGTCGTTAACGAAGATAAAGACCATATCGAAGGTATATTGCTTGCCAAAGATTTGATCCCTTACGGTTTCTCCAACAGTGATGAGCCCTTCTCACTGGATCGCGTGATCCGTCCCGCCGTGGTTGTGCCCGAAAGCAAACGCGTCGATGTTCTGCTAAAAGAATTCCGCTCTCAACGCTACCATATGGCGATTGTGGTTGATGAGTACGGCGGCGTATCGGGTCTTGTGACTATCGAAGATATTCTTGAAGAAATTGTCGGCGAGATTGAAGACGAATTCGACCACGATAGCACTGAAGAAACCGAGATCCGCAAAGTTGGTAACACGGTTTATATGGTTAAAGCCTTGACGCCAATCGAAGATTTCAACGAAGAATTCAACACTGAATTCAGCGATGAAGAGTTTGATACCGTCGGCGGCTTAGTCTCACACGCCTTTGGCCATCTGCCAGAACGTAACGAGAGCATCATCATTGAAGGCATAGAATTTAAAGTCATCAATGCTGACACTAGGCGTTTAATCCAACTCAGAGTTAAACTCCCCGATCCTAATACTGGCGAAGACGTAGAATAATCACTCGTGCTAAAAAAAATCCGGGCTTTTGCCCAACAACAGTCCCAACCTAGTGCTGTGAGACTCGTACTGGCATTTGCCCTTGGCGCCAGTACGGCGCTTTCATTTGCGCCCTATTCCATTTGGATAATCTATCCGTTTGCCATGGCTATTGCCCTCTGGCACAGCCGAACGCTGAGCGCTAAGGCAAGCTTTTACTATTGGTTAAGCTTTGGATTTGGCTGTTTTGCCGTAGGGATCAGCTGGGTTCACGTGAGCATGGATACCTTTGGTGGTATGCCGCTCATTGCCTCCGTTGGGTTAATGGCCTTGTTAGCCTTGTATTTAGCCTTGTATCCCGCGCTAACTGGTTTGGCGCTGGTTTGGTTAACTAAAACGCTGAGCCATGATGGTGAAACTCGATTTGGTCTTTGGCGTAATCTCGCCCTATTCCCCGCGTTATGGACCTTGACCGAATGGGCTCGTGGCTGGGTAATGACAGGCTTCCCTTGGTTATGGGCGGGTTACTCGCAAACTCAAGGGCCGTTAAAACCCCTTGCCAGTATCATAGGCACACTGGGAATAAGTTTTGTATTGACCATGCTCGCTGGTGCATTAGCGCTTTGTTTTACTAAGCGTTATAAGAGTTTACTGCTTTTACTGCCGCTCAGTATTCTGGCAGTGTGGGCTGCGCCTAAACTTTGGGACATTCATCCTACGGGTGAAAATGTTAAAGTGGCACTGGTGCAAGGCAATATTCCCCAAAGCATGAAGTGGGAACCCGATGCCCTGTGGCCGACGCTGTTAAAATACATGGATTTATCCCGCGAACATCTGGATGCCGATATCATTATTTGGCCAGAAGCGGCAATTCCAGCGCCAGAATCTATGGTGCAGGACTTTTTAGATAACGCCAATAAAGTCGCCAATCTAAACCATACCTCAATTATCACTGGCATTATTAGCCATCAAAACAATGAGTTCTATAATTCATTGATTGTGCTTGGTAATCATAATCAGAAACAACAAGCAGGCCCAGACTATGAGGGCGATGGTAGCAATCAATTTAAGAAACACCATCTGTTGCCAATTGGCGAGTTTGTCCCCTTTGAAGCGCTGCTGCGCCCGATAGCACCTTTCTTTAATTTGCCCATGTCGTCCTTTACGCGAGGCGAATATCAACAGCCTAATCTCAGCGCACTAGGCCATAAAATCGCGCCAGCAATTTGTTATGAAATAGCCTTTCCCGAACAGTTGCGCGACAACGTTAATCAAGGGACAGATATACTATTAACTGTCTCTAACGATGCATGGTTTGGTAGCTCAAATGGGCCATTACAGCATATGGAAATCGCTCAAATGCGCGCGGTTGAATTGGGTCGGCCTCTATTACGCGCAACCAACAATGGCGTGACAGCCATAGTCGATGAGCATGGCAATATCACAGCGTCATTACCACAGTTTGAAATAGGCGTGCTAAGTGCAACTATTCCATTAGTCACAGGACAAACTTGGTTTGCAAAATTAGGCCAAATGCCCCTACTGATACTCTGTGGTTTAATCGTTCTTCTTGGTCTTGCCCGACGTTTTAAAGCGCAATAGGATTTAGGCCATGCATTACCAAGTCAATAAACAAGATGTGGCAGGTTTTACCTTAATTGAACTTGTCGTTGTGATTATTGTGCTTGGGATCTTGGCTGTGATTGCCGCGCCTAAATTTATCGGTTTAAGTAAAGAAGCGCGGGTACAAACCTTAAGCCAAGTACAGGCCAGCGTTAAAACAGCCAATATGCTAGCTTACTCAAAAACCCAAATGCCTAGCCTACTGAGCCAAGCGGTAGCTGGGCGCGATGATATTATTGATATCGACCTCAATGGTGATGGCACTCCAGATACACGATTAAAATGGGGTTACCTCGATAATACTGATGTGGAAAAATGGATCACCTCAGATGATAAACTTATCATCCAATATCAAGGCATTGATATCACTTATATAGGCTACGATCTTAACAACAATTCCTTAGTGAATGATGACCAATGCTATTTCCGCTACACCCAAGCCAGCGATGCCAGCACTGCGCCGCAATATGATATCAACACCCAAGGTTGTTAGGCTGACACTCAGTTAACCTGTGTTATCCCGCAATTGTCTGCGAATACATTAGGCTGATTGCGCGTTCCACGTTAAGGTGAACGATTAGACGTGGCCTTATACCAATCACAGTGACTGTGTCTGCATAGCCAATATGATTGGTACCATTACCTCGTTCCTTAACCAAGGTACACAGTCAAGGCAACTCTATGGCACAGCTTCGCGTGCGCTACCAAACCCACGAATTTGGGGATCTCGACATTCATGTCAGAACCCTAAGAAATAACCAAGAATTTGAAGACCTAGATGGCGAAGCTGAAAAGCTCGGTATTTCCTCCGCTACTTGGCCATTATTTGGCATAGTTTGGCCGTCTAGCCAAGTGCTATCCCATCATATGGCCGATTATCAAATTGATAATAAACGCATTCTTGAGGTTGGCTGCGGTATAGGGCTGGCAAGTCTAGTGCTAAACCACAGACATGCCGACATCACAGCAACCGACTATCACCCCGAGTCGGAAAATTTCCTTAAGCAAAATGTCGATTTAAATCATGGTCGTGCGATTCCGTTTGTTCGAACAGGATGGGCAGATGCACAAACTAATTTAGGTTTATTTGACCTCATTATTGGCAGCGATCTCTTGTACGAACAAGAACATGCCGATCTCTTATCACAATTTATTGAGCAGCATGCTAAACCAATTTGTGATGTAGTCTTAGTCGATCCCGGTCGTGGTAATCATGCCAAATTCAGTAAACGTATGGTGACCTTAGGTTACGAACATACACAACATAAACCCATTCACACTGAATTTTTATTGGCGCCCTTTGGCGGTCAAATCCTCAGCTACTCTCGTACCAACAGTTGATACAACAGCCTAATTAATGCAGATATGAGCCATTTAGGTCTAATAGAACTCTAAAAAAACGACGCTGAGGCGTCGTTTTAGCTGCATAACATCATCACCTTGATTAAGGCGTTAGCGGCTCGCGGGTAAATTCTTCATGATCACACTCTGGACAATCTGGGATGGGACTTGGAAATTCAATACTCATTTCATTGCCACAGTTAGTGCACACCATGATGCCCTGATTCACTATGTCACCACTCTTGTAGTAGCCCTGGTGCTTAAAATCTTGCGTTAACTCATGCCATTCGACTTGGCTGCGGTCGGTAATTTCACTGAGCCAATGCCAAAGCGTATTCTCTAAAGTAATCACGGTTGGGCTATGACTCAAACTATCCGCGTTCTGCTCACGGAGAAAACTCGTAATATCACGCTTTAAGAATTGTTCGACTAAAGCGAGTTCATCTTCCCCTGCCTGTTCTTTAAGACGTAAATACTCCTTACCTTGAGTGACAGAATTAAATAAGTTCTTTACAGTCATAGTGTTATCTTCTGCAAATTGAGATTTCACTTCGGTAATTAAGGCTTGATACAGTCCTAGTAACGCGTTACTTCTATCATTCATAACCAATACTCCTTCATACGAACCTTTTTAATGCATCGCTTCTAGTTTATTCTATGCAGATCTTACTCGCGCTGATATGGCGTTAGATCCAATAATAGGCGGCACTGCCGGAAATAGAGTGATGCAAGAGCAATATAATCCCTCAGAAATTGAAGCCTTAGTGCAAAAGCACTGGCATGACAACAAAACCTTCGAAGTCACTGAAGACGCAAACAAAGAAAAGTTTTATTGCCTTTCGATGTTTCCGTACCCTTCTGGCAGACTCCACATGGGACACGTACGCAACTATACCATAGGTGACGTAGTTGCACGCTTTCAACGTCTTCAAGGCAAAAACGTGCTCCAGCCTATTGGTTGGGACTCATTTGGTTTGCCCGCAGAAAATGCCGCGATTAACAACAAGACTGCGCCTGCGCCATGGACCTATGAAAACATAGAATACATGAAGAACCAGCTGAAATTGCTAGGTTTTGGTTACGATTGGAGCCGTGAAATCGCCACTTGTACCCCTGAATATTATCGCTGGGAACAATGGTTCTTCACTAAGTTGTACGAGAAAGGCCTAGTCTATAAAAAGACAGCTTCAGTCAACTGGTGTCCAAACGATGAAACCGTACTGGCGAACGAGCAAGTTCAAGACGGTTGCTGCTGGCGCTGTGATACCCCTGTGGAACAAAAAGAAATTCCACAGTGGTTTATTAAGATCACTGCCTATGCAGAAGAATTATTAAACGATATCGATACCTTAGATGGCTGGCCTGAACAGGTTAAGACCATGCAGCGCAACTGGATTGGTCGCAGCGAAGGTGTGGAAATGACCTTCGGCGTCGCAGGTCACGATAAAAGCTTCGATATCTATACCACGCGTCCAGATACCTTAATGGGCGTAACCTATGTGGCGATTGCCGCAGGTCATCCATTAGCTGAAGTCGCCGCGCAAACCAATCCTGAGCTTGCCGCCTTTATCGATGAATGCAAAAACAGCACAACATCTGAAGCCGAACTCGCGACTATGGAAAAACGCGGTGTCGCTACAGGGCTTTTCGCCATTCATCCTATCACTGGCAAGCAAGTCCCAATTTGGGCTGCTAACTTTGTGTTGATGAACTATGGCACCGGCGCTGTGATGTCAGTTCCAGGCCACGATCAACGTGACTTCGAATTTGCGAAAAAATACGGTCTGGCGATTGAAGCTGTGATCAAGCCAGTTGATGGCGACGTCGATATCAGCGAAGCCGCTTATACCGAAAAAGGCGTACTGTTTAACTCGGGAGAGTTCGACGGTTTAGACTTTGAAGCAGGCTTTAATGCCATCGCTAATAAGTTAGTTGCCGAAGGTAAAGGCAAGCGCCAAGTCAACTATCGTCTGCGCGATTGGGGTGTTTCACGTCAGCGTTACTGGGGCGCGCCAATTCCTATGGTGACCTTAGCCGACGGCACTGTGATCCCAACACCTGCAGATCAACTGCCAGTATTGCTACCAGAAGATGTCGTGATGGACGGTATTCAAAGCCCAATCAAGGCCGATAAAGAATGGGCAAAAACCCAAGTTAATGGCCAAGATGCGCTGCGCGAAACCGATACCTTCGATACCTTTATGGAATCCTCTTGGTATTACGCCCGTTACTGCAGCCCGCATGCAGACGAAATGTTAGATCCCGCGAAAGCCAACTACTGGCTACCTGTGGATCAATACATTGGCGGTATCGAACACGCTTGTATGCATTTGTTATATTTCCGCTTCTTCCACAAGTTGCTGCGTGATGCGGGTTTGGTTAACTCTAACGAGCCAGCCAAACAACTGCTGACCCAAGGCATGGTGTTGGCCGATGCTTTCTACTACATCAACGAAAAAGGCGCCCGTGTATGGGTTTCGCCTTTAGATGTAGCGACTACAGAAAAAGACGACAAGGGCCGTAGTACTAAGGCTATCGACAAGGACGGCAACGAGCTGGTTTATACCGGCATGTGCAAGATGTCTAAGTCGAAAAACAATGGTATCGATCCTCAAGTCATGGTCGAAAAATACGGCGCCGATACGGTTCGCCTATTTATGATGTTCGCCTCTCCCCCAGAATTAACTCTGGAATGGCAAGAGTCTGGCGTTGAAGGCGCACACCGCTTCATTAAACGTCTGTGGAAGCTTGCAAACGAGCATGTGAACCAAGATAACAGCGAAGCCTTAGATGTCAGCAAGTTAACTGCCGATCAAAAAGCGCTGCGCCGTGAAGTCCACAAGACGATCGCGAAAGTGACCGACGATATCGGCCGCCGTCAGATGTTCAACACTGCGGTTGCCGCCGTGATGGAACTGATGAACCATCTGCAAAAAGCGCCACAAACCACAGGTCAAGACAACGCCATTATCGGCGAAGCCTTATCAGCCATAGTGCGCTTGCTGTACCCTATCATTCCGCATGTGAGCTTTAACCTGTGGAACGAGTTAGGCAATGCAAGCAACATCGAAGACAGCCAATGGCCAGTCGTTGATGAAGCTGCGCTAGTTGAAGACAGCAAGCTCATCGTTGTGCAAGTTAACGGTAAAGTTCGCGCAAAAATCACAGTGGCTGCCGATGCTGATAAAGAATCAGTAGAAGCCTTAGGCATGAGTGATGAGCACGTGATCAAATACCTAGACGGCCTGACTGTGCGTAAAGTGATCTATGTGCCGGGCAAACTGCTTAGCATAGTGGCCAATTAACGGCTGCTAATAACTCGCTATACTCAAAGCCAATGAAGTTGCAGCATAGCTGCAACTTCAAGTCAGCAGGGTATACCACGAATAGGAAACCGCGAAATCTATGCTAATCAAACGCATATGCTTCGCAATCATGGCACTAGTCATTATGACCAGCGCTGGTTGCGGTTTTAAGCTTCAACGCAGTTATCAGATCCCTGATGCCCTCAATCATTTGAGTTTGAGCAGTGTGGATGAATACAGTGAACTCACTCGTTTGGTGCGTGAACGCCTGCGCTTGAACAATATCCAAGTTGTCGACGCCGCAGATAATGTTCCAGTATTAAGATTAATCACCGACTCCCTTGAACGCTCGACCTTATCTTTGTATCCCACAGGTAACGTCGCCGAGTATGAGCTGATTTATTTAGTCGAATTTGCTGTGGCACTGCCAGGTAAAGAAGCGCAGCCTTTCAAGGTTGAAATTCGCCGCGACTACTTAGACGATCCACGTACCGCATTGGCAAAGAGCCGTGAAATGGAATTGCTGACGAAGGAAATGCGTATCCAAGCTGCCGATCGTATTCTGCAAGCAATGGCCAGTACTGAGGTGAATTAATGCGGGGCTATCATTAAATGAGAGTCTATCCAGACCAACTCTCCCGCCACCTTAACCAGTTATTTCCTTGTTATCTGATTTTTGGGGATGATCCTTGGTTGATTGAAACCACCAAAGATCAGATCCGCCAATTCGCCAAGCGTCAGGGATTCGATGAAAAAGTCCAACTCATTCAAGAGACGGGCTTTAATTGGAACGATCTGACTCAGGAATGGCAGGCCATGAGTCTGTTTTCCAGTAAACGCTTGATTGAGCTAACCCTTCCCCAAGCTAAGCCCGGTGCCGAAGGCTCAAGCACATTGCAAGCGCTATTGCAGACGCCCAATCCCGATATGCTGTTGATTATCGAAGGGCCAAAGCTCGCCACAGAGCAAACCAACAGTAAATGGTTTAAGACCTTAGATGCCCATGGCATGTATCTGCCCTGCGCCACGCCAGAGGGCGAGCAGTTTATGCGCTGGCTCGATGGCCGCATCAAGCACTTTAAGCTCAATCTGCAGCCTGATGCCCGTGCTATGCTGCATTCTCTGTATGAAGGGAATTTACTGGCTGCCGATCAAGCCATGCAGTTGCTGCAACTCCTGAGCCCAACAAAACCCGTCAGTGCCGACGAACTGGGCCACTATTTTGAAGATCAGTCGCGCTTCACCGTATTCCAACTCACGGATGCATTATTAAATAATAAACAGGATAGCGCGCAGCACATGCTGGCCCAACTCAATGGCGAAGGCACTGCCTTACCTATCCTGCTTTGGGCCTTGTTTAAAGAACTCGGTTTGTTATTCAATTTGAAATGCGAGCAAGCCCAAGGCGTTGCGCTGAGTGCACTCTGGGGTAAACATCGAATTTGGGATAAACGTAAACCACTGTATCAAGCGGCACTGCAACGACTCAGCCTTGAACAACTCGAACATATGCTCGCCCTCGCATCGAAACTTGAGCTCAACTTAAAGCAGCAGGGTAAAGAGGATTGGACCGGTCTGAGCCACCTGTGTCTGTTATTTGATCCTAGAGCCCATCGGCACCTGGCACATATAGCCATAGACTAATCATTGATTAACCAAAGAGTTGATATGCGTATTGGTATTTTAGGCGGCACCTTTGACCCGATACACTATGGTCATATCCGTCCCGCAATTGAAGTGAAGCAAGCATTAGCCTTGGATAAAATCCTACTGATGCCGAACCATATTCCGCCCCATAAACAGCAGCCGAACTTAACCACAACACAGCGCCTCAAAATGGTAGCCGATGTCTGTCAGCAACTCGACGGATTTGCACTGTGCGACATCGAAGCTAAACGCGACACGCCTTCCTACACAGTTATCACGCTTGAGCAACTGAAAAGCTTACATCCTGAAGATGAGCTGTTTTTTATCATGGGGATGGACTCTTTCATCCAATTAAAAAGCTGGCATGAGTGGCAACGCCTATTCGACTTTGCCCATCTCGTTGTCTGCCAGCGCCCGGGTTGGCAGCTCGATGCAGAACATCCTATGCAGCAGATATTGACGGCCCGCAGTCAAGCGCCCCAAGGGACAGACGAAGGTCGTACTAGCTGTGTCCATAAAAACTGTGGGCAGATTTTCCCTGTAGCGATTACACCACAGGATATTTCCTCGACGCTCATTCGTGAACAACTGGCAAAAGGCGAAATTCCCGCCGATTTACTCATGCCAGTCACGCTAGATTACATCAAAAATCAACGACTTTACTTACCTTAGCTCGAACCGTAAGCAGATATCGCCAACTCAACTGCCAATGACAATGTATTCCCAGCAGCAACACTGGTATACTACCGCGCTATTTAAAATTAATGAGGTACGCCAGCGTGCAGAGCGCGGAATTAAAACAGTTTGTTGTCGACAAGATCGACGACTTGAAAGCCAGAGACGTTGTTGTTCTGGATGTCAGCAAGCAATCTAACATCACTGACTACATGGTCATATGTTCAGGTACATCAAAGACTCACGTTAAAGCTATCGCCGAAAACCTTGTGGTTGAAGCGAAAAAAGCCGGTATTCCACCTTTAGGTGTTGAAGGCCGCGAAAGCAGCGAATGGGTTCTTGTGGACATGGGCGATGTGATCCTGCACGTTATGCAAGATCAAACCCGTGATTTCTACCAGCTTGAAAAGCTCTGGTCAGAAAAGCAAGACTGATGAAGTTACAGCTCATCGCAGTAGGAACACGGATGCCCGATTGGGTTACCCGTGGTTTCGAAGAATACCAGCGCCGTTTTCCCCGTGATATGGCGCTGGAGCTTATCGAAATACCCGCTGGAAAGCGGGGGAAAAATGCCGACATTGTCCGGATACTTCAAAAAGAAGGCGAACAAATGTTGGCGGCCATTCCCAAAGGCAATCATATTGTTAGCTTAGATCTCCCCGGCAAAAACTGGACGACCCCCGAGCTAGCAACCGCGCTGACTAAATGGCAACTCGATGGTCGCGACGTCAGTTTACTGATTGGTGGGCCTGAAGGATTAGCGCCAGCTTGCAAAGAAGCGGCAAACCAAAGTTGGTGTCTTTCGGCATTAACCTTACCTCACCCACTCGTACGGGTGGTGGTTGCCGAAAGTTTGTACCGCGCGTGGAGCGTGAACACGAATCACCCCTACCATAGAGAATAGCGGGATCTTGATGTTAACGAGTGTCAACCACCCGTCATGGGATCAGCCGGAGATAGCATAAGTGTCGCCAAAAAAGCGGATAACAATGCATGATCACGCCGCCGAGGCGTCTCTTTTTAAGCGCAGGGCGCTTTTCACTTTTTTTTGCGTTTTCGCTCTATTTTGCGTATTAGTCACCAACCTTTATCATTTACAGGTTGAATCCTATAAAGATTATGCAACTCGCTCAAATGATAATCGCATCCGTGTTGTTCCAATTGCCCCTAGTCGTGGTCTCATTTACGATCGCAACGGTATACTTTTAGCTGAAAATTTACCCTTTTATTCCCTCGATCTCGTGCCCGAAAAAATCAGTAACATGTCAGAGACCTTAGATGAACTCGGCAAGTTAATTGAGATCAGCGATGACGAGCGCGAAACCTTTACTGACGCCCTGAAATTTCATCGCCGTTTCAAACCGCTAACACTCAAAAACCAGCTCACCGAAGAACAAGTGGCCATTTTCAGTGTTAACCAACACAGATTTCCGGGGATTTCGGTCGAAGCGGGTCTTAAACGTAACTATCCCTACGGCGCGCAAATCACCCATGTGCTGGGCTATGTAGGTAAAATTAACACCCGAGATCGCGCCCAACTTGAACGCAGCGATCTGTGGAAAAACTATGCGGCAACCAAAGACATTGGTAAGCAAGGCATTGAAAAATTTTATGAATCTTTGCTGCATGGTAAACCCGGACACTTAGAAGAAGAAGTGAACAACCGCGGCCGCGCCATTCGCACCTTAAAAATTGTTCCGCCAGAGCCGGGGCAAGATATTTACCTCACCTTAGATCTCAAGCTGCAACAAAAAGCGGTGGAACTACTCACAGGTCTGCGCGGTTCTATTGTTGCCATCGATCCCCGTGACGGTGGAGTATTAGCTATGGTATCGAGCCCAAGCTATGATCCAAACCAGTTTGTACAAGGCATTAATAGCAAAGATTACAGTGCGTTACTCAATGATAAATCCCGCCCTTTGATCAACCGTGCGACTCAAGGTCAATATGCACCTGCGTCTACCATCAAGCCTCACCTCGCACTGTTAGGCCTTGATGAGAAAGCCATTAGCGAGAGTACCCGAGTGTGGGATCCCGGTTTTTGGCAAATTCCTGGTGTTGAACGTAAATACCGCGACTGGAAACGCTGGGGACATGGCTGGGTCAACGTTTATAGCGCGATTGTAGAATCCTGCGATACCTTTTTCTATGAATTAGCCTATAAGGTCGGTGTCGATCATATCGCCCGCTTTATGGAACAATTTGGCTTTGGCCAAAATACAGGGATTGATATCTTTGAAGAATCGGCTGGCAACATGCCATCCAAGGAATGGAAACGCTTAAAGTACAATCAAGCTTGGTATATAGGCGACACCATTTCCGTCGGTATTGGACAAGGTTATTGGACGGCAACCCCATTACAACTCGCTAATGCCGTTGGGATTATGGCCAACAAAGGCCGCCGTCTCCCGCCACATCTGCTGAGATCAATTAAAGACAATACTGCCAAAATTGACTCACCGATTAATGAGTTACCACCAATTGAACTTAAAAATCCCCGTAACTGGAATATCATCAACGAAGCTATGCGACAAACCGCAAATAAGTCACGCTTTACCGATGCCACTTACACTGCCGCAATGAAAACCGGTACTGCACAGGTCATCGGCGTGGCGGAAAATACTAAATACGATGCCAGTAAAATTGCCGAACATTTCCGCGATAATGCCTTAGTTGTGGCCTATGCACCCTTCGAGGATCCTAAAATTGTCCTCGCCGTCGTGATGGAAAACGCAGGTTGGGGCGGCGCAAATGCTGGCCCAGTCGCTCGAGCTATGCTCGATGAATATATGCTTAGAGATACTTGGAAACCCATACCATGAGTACCCATAGCCAATATCAAAACATCTGGCAACGCTTGCACATAGACTTGCCTTTATTGCTCGGACTATTAGCTGTGATGGGCTTTGGCCTGTTTGTCATCTATTCTGCCAGCGGTGCAGATTTAGAGATGATGGAACGACAACTATTCCGTATGGTGTTGTCGCTAGGCATCATGTTTACCATGGCACAAATCAATCCTGAAGCGCTTAAACGTTGGGCATTACCCATTTATCTTGCGGGGGTTGTCTTGCTGCTTGGGGTACACTTTTTCGGTGAAATCAATAAAGGCGCGCAGCGCTGGTTGAACTTAGGCTTTATGGAGTTCCAACCATCTGAGCTTATTAAACTCGCCTTCCCCATCACAATGGCTTGGTATATCAGTAAGTTCCCTCTTCCCCCCAAGAAACGTTACCTCGCTGGCGCAGGAGTGATTTTACTCGTACCAACCCTATTGATCGCTAAACAACCCGACTTAGGCACCTCAATTTTGGTGGCTGCATCGGGGATTTTTGTGCTGTTTTTATCGGGTATGAGCTGGATCATTGTTGGCAGCTTTATCGCGGCAGTACTCGCCTTCCTGCCTATCCTTTGGTATTTCTTGATGCACGATTACCAAAGAACGCGGGTATTAACCTTGCTCGATCCAGAGCAAGATCCCCTCGGCGCGGGTTATCACATTATCCAGTCGAAAATCGCCATCGGCTCAGGTGGACTTTGGGGCAAAGGCTGGCTCGAAGGCACTCAATCACAGCTTGAGTTTATTCCCGAGCGCCATACCGATTTTATCTTTGCGGTGATCGGTGAAGAATTTGGTTTAATTGGCAGTATCTTACTGTTAATTATGTACCTTTACATCATAGGCCGTGGGTTAGTCATCGCCTCCCGCGCACAAACCAGTTTCGCTCGTCTACTGGCTGGCAGTATCACGCTGACGTTTTTCGTTTATGTTTTTGTGAATATTGGCATGGTTTCAGGTATCCTGCCCGTGGTAGGTGTACCACTGCCCCTTGTCAGTTATGGTGGAACCTCCATGCTGACATTGATGACAGGGTTTGGCATTCTTATGAGCATTCATACCCATAGACGTTTCGTAGATAGATAATTTTAGGGACTTTTTATGCCTACTCTCCGAGCTTATTTGGCTCCACTCGGTTTACTGTGTTTAAGTTCATGCTTAGTCGCATGCACCACGGCAAATGAACCGACACCCACGCAGGCACCCGCTTCAAGCACCCCAGTGGCTCCGGCCGCTGAAGTCGCACCCGCCACTCCCGCTGAACTCAAAGAAGAGTTTATCCAAGCTCAAGTAAAACAAGGTTTTACTCGGACAGAAGTGCTCGCTTTTCTCGACAAAGCAAAATACAACCAAGGGGTTATCGATGCGATGACCCGCCCATGGGAAGCAAAACCTTGGCATGTGTATTACCCGATTTTTTTAACAGAAAAACGTCTTGATGCTGGGCTCGCTTTTTGGAAAAAACACGAGAAAACCATTGCTAAAGCCGCGGCTAAGTACCAAGTCGACCCACAGATTATCGTCGCCATTATTGGGATTGAAACCTTCTACGGCCAGTTCACAGGTAATTACCCTGTAATTGATTCCCTCTATACCTTAGGTTTTCACTATCCGCCTCGCGCCACCTTTTTCCGCAAGGAATTTGGTGAGTTGATGAAATTAGTCAAAGAAGAACACTTAGATATCAATACCCTCAAAGGCTCCTATGCGGGTGCCATGGGTTATGGACAGTTTATTCCCTCAAGTTACCGCCATTACGCCGTCGATTTCGATAACAGTGGTAACCGCGATTTATTGCAAAGCCCAGAGGATGCGATTGGCAGTGTCGCCAATTATTTCCATGAACACGGTTGGCAAGCCAATGCACCCGTTGCTTTGCCGCTAGTCAATAGCAGCCAAACAGCGCCAAAAGCGAAAGTATGGGCAGGCGAAAAGCTCAATTATAAAGTCGCCAATATTCTAACGCCAACCTTGTCCTTGGCTGATGCGAGGGACTTGGATGTCTCGCAAAAAGCCTTACTCATTAAACTGGAACAAGCCGATCACGATGATTATTGGCTTGGCTTAAGCAATTTTTATGTAATCACTCGCTATAATCGCAGTCCTTTGTATTCAATGGCCGTTTATCAATTTAGCCAACAATTAAAGGAACAGCATGCCGCTAAAAAATAATCTTTTACAGCTTGTCGCTTTGGTTGCGTGCTTCACACTTGTTGCGTGTTCTTCGAGTCCAAACCAAGCTAGCTCCAGCACAAACAAAAAAAATATGGACCCCAACAAGGGGCGCTATTCGCTAAAGAATGACAAGTTGCCACTCAATCCACCCAATGTGGACCATGTGCCAAATGCCACGCCTAAATACGAACCCTATAGTCGCCGCGGTAACAAGCCCTATACGGTTTACGGCGAGTCTTACACTGTGATGAACACAGGCCAAGGTTTTAGTGAAACGGGCCGTGCCTCATGGTACGGTGAAAAATTTCATGGCTATGAGACATCCAATGGCGAACCCTATGACATGTATTCCATGTCAGGTGCCCATAAAACGCTGCCACTGCCAAGTTATGCTCGGATCACTAACTTAGATAACAATAAGCAAGTGATCATTCGCATCAACGATCGCGGGCCATTCCACTCAGACCGTATTCTCGACGTCTCCTACGCCGCCGCCTATAAACTCGGCATGCTCGGCAAAGGAACCGCGCGGATCAAACTCGATGTGGTGTATGTCGGCAGTGTCGCGGCCACTAATTCGGCTATTGCCAGCGCGCAAGATACAGGTAATCATTACATTCAGTTAGTCGCATCGAAAGATAAAGCCAAACTCAATACCATGGCGAAAAATCTGGAGCGAAAATATCAGGTAAAGACCCGTGTACAAGCCGCAAACAATATGTTTAGACTACAGCTCGGCCCCATAGGCCAACCTGAGTTAGCAGAAAAACTGCTCAATAACGTCCAGCAAAATGGGTTTCCTGAGGGCTATATAGTCCATGAGTAATGACTGTTTGCTCGGACCAGAATTGATTTAAAAATAGAGATGAAGGAACCTTCACTAAAACCCACAGTCAGAAAGTGGTACACTGTTGGAGATCTTCTCGAATCCTTTCCATTTAATACAACCAAAAGACGTGCCAAGTTAATGATGAATTTTGTAAAAAGTCCCATTAAAACATTGCTGCTAATTTCCAGTGTGTCTCTCCCCGTTTATGCTGCGCAGCCTATTATTACACCTGATGCACCAGCAGTGGCCGCCAAGGCTTTCGTCTTGATGGATTATAATTCGGGCCAGATTATCGCTGAGAGTAACGCTTATGAAAGCCTTAACCCAGCCAGCCTAACTAAAATGATGACCAGCTATGTCATAGGTCAAGAAATCAAAGCGGGCAATGTCTCGGTCGATGATGATGTGACTATCAGTAAAAATGCCTGGTCTAAAAACTTCTCTGACTCCTCTAAGATGTTCATTGAAGTCGGAACTACCGTTAAAGTCGGGGATTTAAACCGCGGTATCATCATCCAATCGGGTAACGATGCGTGTGTGGCTATGGCAGAGCATATCGCTGGCACCGAAGGCGCCTTCGTTGACATGATGAACTCATGGACAAAACAGCTGGGTATGCGTGATAGCTACTTCGAAAACTCCCATGGCTTAGACTCAGAAAACCACAAAACAACTGCCTATGATATGGCATTGTTAGGTGTAGCCTTAATCCGCGACGTTCCAGAAGAATACCGCATCTATAGCGAAAAATTTTATACCTTCAACGGTATCAAACAATATAACCGTAATGGTTTGTTGTGGGATAACAGCATGAGCGTGGACGGTATCAAGACAGGCCACACCTCTGGTGCAGGTTACAACTTAGTCGCATCTGCAACCAAAGACGGCATGCGTTTGATTTCTGTGGTTCTGGGTACTCAAAGTGAATCAGCCCGTAAAGCTGAAAGTAAAAAGTTACTGACCTATGGCTTCCGTTTCTTTGAAACTGTCACGCCTTACAAAGCGGGTGATAGCTTCACAACCCAACAAATATGGTACGGTGACAAGAGCACTGTTGATTTAGGCGTCGCAACTGATACACCTATTACAATCAGCCGTGGCCGTGGTAAAGACTTGAAAGCAAACTTCGAGTTGACTAAGCCATTAGATGCACCGTTGAAAAAAGGTGAAACTGTAGGCCGTCTATTCTTCCAACTTGATGGTAAAGACATTGCCCAGTTCCCACTGGTAACGTTGCAAGAAGTCAACGAAGGTAGCTGGTTTAGTAAATTAGTCGATTACTTTAAGCAGATGTTTTCTGGATGGTTTAGCTAACCTAAGTCCCATAAATAAAGCCACCTTAGGGTGGCTTTATTTTTTTGGGGAGTGCATCGCCCTTGAATCGGGTATAATCGCCACCATATATATCCCAATATAGCCGCTAAGAGTACTGAGTATGTTAGACACTAAATTTGATGAACTGATGGATTTCCCTTGCGCATTTCCTTTTAAGGTCGTCGGTGAAGCCCACGAAACGCTAACTGACAAAGTCGTGGCTGTGGTACAAAAACATGCACCGGGTGATTATTCACCTTCGACAAAAACGTCGAGCAAAGGTAGCTATCACTCCATTACTATCCGCGTGACAGTGACAAGCAAAGACCATATCGAAATTTTGTACACTGAACTTGCCGCTATCGAAGGCGTACGCCGCGTACTATAAATATTCCTCAAGGCCATGAAATGTGATCTGTCTTACATTTATAGCCAAGAGGCGTATAATAGCGCCACTCAATTCTAAGGGGAGAGGTTGCCCTTGCAAGACACGACTTTGCACATTCGGCATCTTGGAAAACAAGATTACGAATCAGTGTGGCATGCTATGCAGCACTACACTGACACGCGTAATAGTGAGAGCCCAGATGAGCTGTGGATAGTAGAACACCCACCCGTGTTTACCCAAGGCCAAGCTGGTAAAAGCGAGCATATTTTGAATGCTGGCGATATTCCTGTGATCCAAGTGGACCGTGGTGGCCAAGTCACTTACCACGGCCCTGGACAACTAGTGGTATATCCTCTTCTCGACATAAAACGTAGTAAAGTCGGCGTGCGTCAACTCGTTACTCATATAGAGCAAAGCATTGTCGATATGCTCGCCAAGTACGACATTAACGCTTATGCCAAGGCCGATGCGCCGGGTGTATATGTGGATGAACGTAAAATTGCCTCCCTCGGATTACGCATTCGTAAAGGCTGTTCATTCCATGGATTAGCCCTTAATGTCGATATGGATTTAGCACCATTTCGCCGCATCAACCCTTGTGGTTATGCCGGTCTTGAAATGGTGCAATGCAAAGCACTTGGCGGACCACAAACCGTGATTGAAGCGGGCGAGCAACTTACTATTACTTTTAGCCAATTACTGGGCTATCAACACCTAGTTCATCATCAAGGATTAGCAGCGTCATGAATAGGCCTGAACGTTTACAACCCGGAGTAAAACTAAGAGATGCCGATAAAGTGTCTCGTATTCCGGTCAAAATCGTCCCATCAGAGCGCGACACTATGTTGCGTAAACCCGATTGGTTACGGGTTAAACTGCCGGCATCGAATCAACGCATTTTAGACATCAAGCAAGCGCTGCGTAAAAATGGCCTGCACTCTGTCTGTGAAGAAGCCTCTTGCCCTAACCTCGCTGAATGCTTCAACCACGGTACAGCAACCTTTATGATTTTGGGTGCGATTTGTACTCGTCGTTGCCCGTTCTGCGACGTGGCCCATGGTCGTCCGCTTAAACCTGATGCTGAAGAGCCAGTTAAATTGGCGCAAACTATCCGCGATATGAAGCTGAAATATGTGGTGATTACCTCTGTAGATCGTGACGATTTACGAGATGGTGGCGCCCAGCATTTTGCCGATTGTATTCGCGAAATTCGCAAACTAAATCCGGACATCAAGATCGAAACCTTAGTGCCTGATTTCCGTGGTCGTATCGATGCAGCCTTAGATATTTTATCGACTGAGCCGCCTGATGTGTTTAACCACAACTTAGAAACGGCGCCCATGCATTATCGTAAAGCGCGCCCAGGTGCGAATTACCAATGGTCGCTCGATCTGCTAAAACGTTTTAAAGAACGTCATCCAAATGTGCCCACTAAATCAGGCCTGATGATGGGATTGGGTGAAACCAACGAAGAGATCGCTCAAGTACTGCGTGATCTGCGAGAACATAAGGTTGAAATGCTGACCTTAGGCCAATACCTACAGCCGTCTAAGTTCCATTTGCCGGTTGAACGTTATGTGCCACCAGCCGAGTTTGATGAGCTTAAAGCCTTAGCCGATGAATTAGGTTTTACCCATGCAGCCTGTGGTCCATTAGTGCGCTCAAGCTACCATGCGGACCTGCAAGCCCAAGGTAAAGAAGTGAAATAACCCTCTTGCTTAGATGCAGAGCTTAGGTGATGTAGATTTCAAGGTTATTAAAATAGAAAAACAGCGCTTAGGCGCTGTTTTTTATTGGCTGTTTTTATGACTGTTTTTATGACTGTTGTTTATGAAGAGTGGTTCGTATAGCTGTCGTTATACGACATGAACGCTAATGCTCTTATTCTTGGGTTATCGCTAAATCCATCAAGATAGCATCTTCTTTACCGCCCTCTATCGGGTAGTAACCTTTACGACGTCCCGACTCAATAAAGCCAGCCTGTTGATATAAAGCACGGGCGGCAAAATTGGACTCTCGCACTTCTAACATAAGCACCACAGCGCCCGATACCTTGGCCGATGCCATCACAGCCTTGAGTAATAACTTGCCGTAACCTTTGCCCTGCTGACTCGGTAATAGGCAAATATCCAATAAAGTCACTTCATCGATAATTTGCTGCACTATCGCAAACCCTAAGAGTCCTTCGACGGAATAAGTATCTGAATCTGAAGCAGCGTCAATATTTGCCTCAGTATTTGCATCTACCTCTAAGTGAGCACTCAGCTTTAAACCTAGGACACGGTACAAGTGACCAAAACAATCGGCAAGATTCCCCTCGCTCATGGGATGGCTATGGGCCAAGGATTCAAGCTGCGCCATTTGGGGAACATCTTCAAGCGTGAGAGCCACAAGCTCAACAGGCAAACCTGCGGTCAATTGTGCTACAAATTGTGTTGTGAATAGACTATCTACTGGTGGGATGTTCAACGCCGGTATTCCAAAGTATTGGTTATTAATGTATTTACGAGTAAAGCTTAAGACTTGCTTGGCGCTTGGTCGCGCCATTGGTAAATCTGCTGCCAGAGCGCGCTTTTAGCCTGCCAACCCACCAATAAATCGGCCAACGGCTCAGACACTAACCATGCGGTACGTGGCCTAACTTTGTGACGTCGCAGATCCCAAACGATCTGTTTCCCCGTATGGGGCTCACAGTCAAAATCACATTCGTCCCGCTTTATGTCGATAAGCGTTAGCACAGCGTCAATAAGCGGCTCTGCTTCTGGTAACTCACCATTTTCATCCCAAATCACTAAATAAGGTTTCACCTTAGTGTCGCGCACTCGCCAAGTTGTCACATTCATGGCGGTTAAATAGGCTGATTTATTCATTAGGGTCAGTTTTATTCAATTAAAGTATCGACTCACAATATGCCGCTAGGATAGCAGTTCTGCCATGGCATTGTTACTGCAGCACGGCGAAGGGAGATGATATCAGGCTTTATCGATTACGAGATTTAACACTCGAAAGTTCAATCGAATTTATAGATTTACAGAATCTAATTTACTCATTTTACATTTAATATCAGAAGATTAGACTAAACACACTCAGTAAGACAATAGAAGGAAAACGCCATGATTAACATAGGTATCAATCAAGCTCACAGAGAAGAAATCGCCGCAGGGCTAAACCAACTATTGGCCGACAGCTACAGTCTTTACCTTAAGACCCATAGCTTTCACTGGAACGTTACTGGCCCAATGTTCACTAGCTTACACTTGCTATTTGAACAGCAGTATACCGAACTTGCCCTTGCGGTCGACCTTATCGCAGAGCGTGTACGTGCATTAGGTGCCAGAGCACTCGGCTCATATTCAGCCTATGCCGCGCTGACCGAGATAAAAGAAGATCAAGGTGTCACTCAAGCCGAAACCATGATCCGCGAACTATTAAGCGATCAGGAACTGGTGATCCGCAATGCCAGAGCCTTGTATCCGCTGGTGAATCAAGCGAATGATGAGGCAACTGCGGACTTGCTCACCCAGCGCATCCAACTGCATGAGAAAAATGCCTGGATGCTACGCAGCTTACTCGCAGAATAATCGCTAAATAGATGATTGCTCTAACCAAAACAAAAAAGTCGCCAAGTAAGCACTTGGCGACTTTTGCCTTTAAAGCTTGATCAAACAGAATAGATTAGAGGTACTTAATCCAAGCCTGAGTGCTGTGCTTTTTATATTCGCTAAATCGCTTAACGGGATAATACAATGCGATGGCTAACACGCCCGCGATAAACCAAACCCATCCTATATTGCTCACGCCAAAGTACTCACCATGGTTTACGCCAAAGATGAATTTCGCTAAAGTATAAAGCAGTAACAGCACGTACAAATGTAAGATATAGAAGAACATAGGGACTGAGCCAAACACAGACAACCCATGGCCCACTCGCGCTAATCCCCCTCCCACTTTCCCACTTGATGCAAAATACCGCTCAAAGGCCACTAAGCAAAAGAACATGCCGCCTAAGGTCACCAGTAAAAAGCTTAATGATGGCGGGTATTTCGTTAAATTAAATACCGACATCAAAGTTTCACCCAAATGTGCCCCCGACTGCCAAGGCAAGGTTTCGCCATAAAGGTTAAACCCACGTAGTACCGCAAAAAGTACCCAACAGCTGATCCCTAAAAACAGCAGCTTTTGCTGGCGAGCCGATGCATCAAGATGGCTTCCGTTCGGTTTATTACTAAAAAGTGGCCCTGCAACATAACCCAGTAAAATCACCCCAATCCAAGGCAGCACGGGATAACTCACCTTAACCCTAAGCGCACCTTCGCTGACGAGATAACCGCGGTCGTGCAATATGGTCCACAGACCGTAAGCCCACTCACTGGGCTGAAAACCAATTGGTGTCAACAGATTATGGCCAAAAACAATCGCAAATCCTAAAAGGGCCATCCAAGGTCTAGGCAGGTTTATCAGCGCAGCGAGCGCTAACATACTCAGACCAATCACCCAAATCACCTGCAACCAAAGGGTGTAATAGCTGACCATCCAAGAGAGGTTAGAGAAGTTAATCACTAAAATTTCCAGCGCGATTAAAAACAGCCCGCGTTTAATCAAAAACATACGTGCTGAACGTGGCTCGCCATGGCTACGATTGGCATAAAGCCATGCAGAAACCCCGGTTAAGAACACAAAGACCGGTGCACAAAAATGGGCGGCAAAGCGACTCACAAAAAGCCCCCAAGAGGTCGAACTCAAATCCATAGGATCGCTCACCTGCATGTGAAAGAAAAACCGCTCCCGCACATGGTCGAGTAACATAATAAGCATCACGGCGCCGCGCATCATATCGATACTATTGATCCGGGTGCGGCCAATAGAACGACCCAATTCTTGCTCGGCAAAACCTGAAGATAACGCTGGATTAGCACTGATATTAGAATTCATAGCTGACACTCACTTTAATGCTACGTGGCTCACCCGGCACGGCCCAAAGAGCGGAATAGCTACTTGCGATGTAATGTTCATCCAGTAAGTTATCCAGATTCACTCCAAGGCTTAAGTTGTCGCTTAAGTGGGTGCTCATAAACAACCCAAGTAACTGATAAGAAGGCAATTGAAAACTCGGATCGGCAGAATCACCGAGACGCGAATCCACATAACGCCAGCTAAGCCCTAGATGACCATCAATAGAAAGCCTATTCAAATCCTGTTTCAGAATCACACTCGCGGTATGCTTTGGCACATTCACCAGTGGACTGCCTGCAGGAATGAGCACGCCCCAATCAGGATTCAAACTGTCATTGGCGGTACGGGTATTAAGATAGGCATAGGATAATTTTGCTTGTAAATCCTCCGTCAGTTCAGCGGCTAAATCGAGTTCAACCCCGCTACTTTTAGCTTTACCTAAGGTGGCAGAAAAACCAACATTGATAGGATCTGAGGTCAAGATATTGCTCTTTTGGGCATCGAACACGGCTAAACTACCGTTTATAGGAAGATCGTTTAACCAAGTACCATTAAACTTCATCCCCAGTTCAACCGACTGACTCTCTTCCGCTTCGAAGGGCTTACCCGCAAAGTCAGTTCCAGAAAGCGGTAAAAAGCCTTCAGAATAAGAGCTATAGAAACTTAAGGCATCGGACCATAAATACACCAGACCCACCTTGGGGCTGACTCGACTATCGGTTTGTTCTGACAGAGTATCTTTCGCGACTTCACTGATATCTTGCTGATAACTATCGAACCTTAGCCCAAGGTGCAACTTCCACTTTTCTGTTAAATCCATTTGATCTTGCAGATAGGTCCCCCACGCTTTTTGAGTCTCGTTATTCTCATACAACAAACTCACCTCTGGCTGAGGCCCACCGTATTGAGGGGTATAGATATCGATGGCGTATTCACCTTTTTTGCCCCGATAACGATACAGTCCCGTCTTCAAATTGTAGTGATAGGCATCGGCACCAAGCAGCAAATTATGACGAATAAAACCCGTATCCACATGACCACTTAACTCTAGACGCAGCGAATTATCCTCAGAGGCGTAGTCACGATATCTGTGCTGCCTAGTCAGCGTGCGACCATCATCAAATAGCGATTGCCGCCCCTTTGCTAACTCAGCATCAGACGAATAACCCTTCAAACTAGAGTCTCGGTAGTTATAGCCAGCAGTTAATGACCAATCATCATTTAATTCATAGTCATAGGTCAGTTGATGCCCTGTGGCATTCACCTTAGTTGCGTCATCATTAGGCTCACCTAAATAACGCGTGCGTGGTACGGTATTAATATCGTTATTGAGCACAATAATGCCGCGATCGAATAGCTGTTCCTGCTTGATGTATTCCATTTCATACAGCAAGGAAGCTTTTTCGGAAATCTGCCAACGCACCGACGGCGTAACGATTTTTTTATCGCTAAACACATAATCACGAAAACTATCGTGCTCCTGCCAAGCGCCATTAATCCGAAATGCCAAGTTATCGGTTAAACCTGAGGTCACATCACCTTCTAACCTATATTGGTCGAAACTCCCCGCAGATGCTTTTATATAACCACTGGTTTCATATTGGGGTTTCTTAGTGACGATATTGACTGTGCCACCGGGCTCCGAGCGGCCATAAAGTGCCGAACCTGGACCTTTTAAAATCTCAACATAGGCAACGTTTGATAAATCTCTATGACCACTAAAACCTCGGCCACCATTAAAGCCATTGATTAAATACCCCGATGGCATGTTTTCGTTGCCCGGAAAGCCGCGCAGAGAAAAGCTATCCCACAAACCGCCGCCATTGTTTTGCCGCGCCACACTGGCGGAATAATCCAGCACATCTTGAAACCGCGTCAGCCCCGCATCTTTGATCAATTGCTCGTCTAACACACTGATCGCTTGGGGAAGTTCAGTTGAGGACACATTGCCACGATAGGCTTGGCGATAGTGGATACTTAAACGTTCAATATCAGTGTCAAGCACTGCGTCACTAACAGTATCAATAGCTTGTGAACTCAATTGGCTGCTTTCTGCGGCCAACAACATTGAAATAGGATTGAGCACAAATAAGGCGCCCAGCAACAGCGCAGTGCGCTTAGGGACATAAAAAAAAGTCATTTTCACTCCGAAAATAAACAGCATCGGCGCCTTAGCTAAGCCAAGGCGCTCAAAGTTAATTAAGATAAATTGAATAAACAGTAACTTATGCTGTTATGGGCGGAGCACGACTATTGAAGAAACGACTAAAAGGTCGCTTAAAGGAAACGGCCTGAAACTCAACCGAGATATAACCCTGCTGAGCGAGTTGAAAATGAAAGGGTGTGCTGGTTAGCGCATGCTGCAACTGGTGCTGATGTAAGCACAGCGAACAATTGGCCTTAGAGTCTTCACTAGCATGGGAAACACTGTGAACAGCAATAGCAACAGACAATAGCACCAATATGGCAGCAAGCCATATTGCTAGGGTGCGTCTTGTTTGTATCACACTATTCAAACCCTACTTCCTCAGATAATTTGGCAGGCGATTGTATGTTAAGCACTACTAAAGTTGCAAACCGATTTACCTAAGCCGTAGGGCTTAAATGTTACAAGAGGTAACTTATCTCATGAGTCATTAGCTATGCCGTCCATAGACTATTTGCAGCCAGCTACTTTACATAACCCTTTAACACATCATCAATCATAATATTAAGGGATGTTATGCCCGCCCCAGTTATATACCAAGCCTCGGGATCCACAAAAATAATGTTCCCCGTCTTCCAAGCGTTAGTTTCACGCAAAAGAGGATTATCAATAGATTGTTTATCCAATACGGGGCTTCGCTCCATCACTGCGGTTCTGTCAACCACGTAAATGATGTCGGGATTGTTTTCAAGAATAAACTCGCTTGATACAGGTTGACCGTGCAATCCCATCTGCTCTGAAAGGCTAGCGGGTTTCACCCCTAGTGCGCTGTAAATAAACCCATAGCGAGAACGAATACCTAAAAATCGAAAAGCGCCGTTATTATGTAGCACCACCAAGGCTTTTTCAGGCCTGTCCTTAATCACCATTCTGGCGGCTTGGATCTTACTTTCCAGTTCATCCACTTTATGTTTTGCCAAGGTTTGCTTATCGAATAATTTACCCAGCATCAATAAGTGTTTTGTGACTATATCAAAGTAATCGCTGTTGCTGTCTTGGTAATCAATATCCAAATGAATGGTTGGTGCCAAATTGGAAAGCGCTTGATAATGACTAGCTTGAACGGATGACATCAGCACCAAATCGGGTTTAAGTGCATAAATACGTTCCATATTGGGTTGAACGATAGCGCCTAAATCAACGATATCACTATTGTTGCTGTAGTCTTTCAGGTAGTAAGGAACAAAATCCTTTGGCATACCGACAATGGGAACACCCAACTGTTCGAGATAGTCGACTTCATTCATATCTAGGGCCGCAACGCGTACTGGCCGTTTTGTAATAACAGTAGTGCCCAACTTATGCTCTACCTCTATCGGGGCAAACTCCAACTCAACCGTTGAAGCACTCGTATCCGATGATGCAGGCTGTAATGACTCGGTTTTATTGTCGCAGGCCAGCAAAAAAGCCGAGCTAAATAACAGAATCGCTACCACTTTAGTCCCACTTCTACATTTCGACGTCACTTGTATTCTCCTTGTAAGTTGAAGTTGAAATAATTACATACAGTTCCTTGACTCGTTTTCAGCACCTCAAGATCCAGTTCGTACAGTGCTTTTAACCTTTGTGCTGTGACGACCTCTTCAACGGGTCCAGCGCAGTGCACAACGCCTTGCTTCATACCGACAATATAGTCGGAATAGTTAGCCGCAAAATTGATATCGTGAACCACTAACACTACCGTTCGTTTGTAATCATCACACAGATGGCGAAGTGCCCGCATTATGCTAACGGCATGTTTCATATCCAGATTGTTGAGCGGTTCATCTAACAATAAATAATCCGTTTGCTGCGCAATCGCCATTGCCAGAAAAGCCATTTGGCGTTGTCCACCGCTAAGTTCATCAATAAATACATTGGCTAATGACTGTAAAGCTAAAAACGACAGCGCTTCATCAATGGCACGATGATCTTCCTTTGTGAGTGCCCCTTGGCTATAGGGAAAACGACCAAATGCCACTAACTCCCTGACCGTCAGGCGTAAATTGAGGCTGTTAAACTGACGCATGGTTGCCACTTGCTTGGCATAATCCTTCAAAGGAATATTGTGGATAGCAGTACCTTTGAGTAATACCTCGCCCTGCTGGATATTCAGTAACCGACCAATCGACATCAGTAAGGTACTTTTGCCGGCACCGTTGGGGCCGATAAGAGAAGTCATCTGATGTTCGGGAAATTGTGCAGTGACATTTTTTAGCACAGGTTTCGCGCCATAAGACTGATATAAGTTATTGACGGTTATCACACTGCGCTCCGAGGTTTAAGAATTAAGACAAAGAAATAGGCGCCACAAAATAGATTAATTAACAGCCCAACACTGGTTTGATAATTAAACAGATGCTCAACGAGCATTTGCGCGATCAGAAAAACCGAGATAGCAACGGCGCATCCTGTTATCAAAGTAAATGAGTGCGACGGATGCCTTGCCAGTGCATAGGCCATGTTCGCGACAAATATCCCCATAAAGGCAGTCGGCCCCACTAAACTGGTTGATATTGCGACCAATACCGCGATAAGACCCAATAGCAGGCGCACCACTTTTTGATAATCAATACCAAGAGAGATAGCTTGCTCCCGCCCCATCAGTAATACATCAAGTACAGCACGCACTCTCCAAGCGGCAATACACACAGCACTGACAAGTACTAGAGAGATAAGCAATTGCTCTGGTTGAGCGCGGTTGAACGACGCTAAGCTGTAGCTCTGGAAAATAGAAAACTCACCGGGACTGATAGAATATTGGATTAACTGAGTAAAACTGCCTAACACCACAGTGAGCACTAAGCCCACAAGCAGTAGGAAGAACACATCATGTCGATCTCCACTAAATAGCCAGCGGTGAATCGCCATTGAGTAAAGCAACATAACCACGACTGAGACAAAGAAATTGCTGTTAGCGGTGATCAGAATACTGCTGCCCGTCCCTAAGATAAGGATCAACAGAACCTGAAAAATCAAGTAAATCCCTTCATACCCCATGATAGATGGCGTTAAAATGCGATTTCCGGCTAAGGTCTGAAACAGTATCGAAGAAAACGCAATACAGACACCACCAAGGCAAATCGTAGCTAAACGCACCAATCGATTCGGTATGACATAGTCAAAATCAAAGCCTGAGCCCATCAATAAAAATGTGACTGCCAACATAATAGGCAGCCCCCAGCTCAAAAAACGCCATGCACTGTCTTTCATTTGATTTTCCAAACGATAACTAGAAATATGAGTCCACCTAAACAGCTTGCCGTTAGACCTATAGGAATTTCAAAGGGATACAAAACAAGCCGACCAAGCAAGTCACAGATAATCAGTAGTGTTGCGCCAGCAAAGGCGATAATAGGCAAGGTACGTTTTAAATTATCGCCGTAACGCATAGCGACAAGATTAGGAATAATCAAACCAATAAATGGAATACTCCCGACTGTGATAACTGTGGTGGCTATGGTTAGGGAAACCAGTACTAACCCTAAGATAACTAGGCTGAAATAACTCAGTCCTAGTGTGGTAGCCAAGCCTTCGCCCATTCCTACAATGGTAAAGCGCTGTGCATAAAGGTAGGTCAGCATGACTATGGGAAGGATCAGATAGATGATTTCGTAGTTACCCTGCACGATTTTTGAAAAATCACCCAGCATCCATCCCTGCATACTCTGCATCATATTGTTTTGATAAGCATAAAGTTCCGCTATCGCACTGAGTACACTGCCAAACATAATCCCAATAATTGGAATGAGCACCGGACTCTTATACCGAATACCACGAATAATCAGAATAAAGGCTAAGCTCGCAAGCAGGCAAAAAACCAAAGCCCCTAACATTCTGGCGGTGACCCCCATACTAGGAGCATGAATGATTGAAATTAATATGCCTAGTTTGGCGGCATCAAGCCCGCCACAAGTAGCAGGTTCAACAAACTTGTTTTGCACAATCTGCTGCAATATCACGCCACAGACAGCGAGCCCTACACCTGAGCAAATCAAGGCAAAGAGCCGCGGCAGACGACTCGCAGATAACACCAACCAGACATCATCCGATAACGTCAGCATCTGCGTCACAGAGGCATACTTTGCGCCTAGCAGCAATGAGGCAAAACAAAGCACAAAAAAGCACGTCAGTGCATAAACCACCTTCACAAGCTGATACTTCCTATACGCAATAAATCTTGTACTAATCTGCAGCCGTTATGAGGTTTTCATATCGATGCGCTATGTTTGAGCCTTATCGGATCCCCCTGCCTTTTGGGCATGGGTAACGGCAATCCCCGCTAACACTAAGTCACGTTTTCGCTCCCACCATTTGCGGGCGCCCACCTTCATGATGTCTACCATCGCATTTATCTGCTCAGCTTTATCAGGGAGCTTGGTGGCTTCATCTTCCCAAATTGCGATAATTCGCTCTTTACGTGTCCGACCATCGGCTTCTGGTTTAGTGGTTGACCACCATCCCAAAAAGCACTCCCCCACCATGTCAACTAAGATATCAACGGCAAGCACTGCTTCATCGAGGGAGAAGCCTTTTTGTTGCAGCTTTTCGACCGACTCAGCAAAAGAACGTATACCCGATGACGGCGTAACACTGGCCTGATGGATAGACTCAGCGAGGCCAGGATGACGCTCATAGAGTGCCCAAATGGCATCGGTCAATATGATCAATTCGCTCCGCCAATCGGTGGCTGCTGGCGCTCGCCAGTCCAGCTCATTAATTGCAAGCTCAGCAGCAATGGAGATAACATCATTTCGACCTGCTACGTGATGGTAGAGGGAAGAATGATCGACCTTTAAATGCGCGGCTATAGCAGGGATGGTCGCTTGATCAACCCCAATCTCCAACGCAGCTCTGGCGATAGCCTCACGGGAAATACGGCTAGGTCTGCCACGCTGGCGTTTTTGAGTAGGTTGCTCCGGTACTTGTGTCATATCGATAAGGTTTCCAAGGCAAAAAAGCCATTCTAACCGCTCTTGCTACCCGCTGCATGGCAATACCCAATACAGCGGGTAGAAGCTAGCCGCTAAAACTTCGCCCTAACACCTACACCTATTTCTCGAGGTTCAAGTAAATATGCATCCACGCCTCCGGTACTTCTGTCAGCCATTTTTGCCACAGGTGCACGTTCATCCAGCAAATTGCGTGCATAAACAAAGGCTTCAAAATATTGGTTGATTTGATAGGAAGAATTCAGGTTTACCGTAGTGTAAGATCCCACTCTTAACTCTGGCTCATTGGTATCCGTTGAAAAGTATCCATCCGTATGGCGCACATCACCGCTCACTTTGATAGTGTCTGTGATTGAATAGTCAAACCCTATATTGAGCATATATCCCGGCGCTTTACTA
Organism: Shewanella sp. SM101; assembly: GCF_025654465.1. Classification (NCBI taxonomy): domain Bacteria; kingdom Pseudomonadati; phylum Pseudomonadota; class Gammaproteobacteria; order Alteromonadales; family Shewanellaceae; genus Shewanella; species Shewanella sp. SM101. The sequence continues at coordinate 34,009 of NZ_JAKKRH010000014.1, read as the reverse complement.
AACTCGTTGCCGACAAACTCCTCGCCACGGTAGTCATTAAATTCACTTATCTCAGTTTCAAGTAAACCCAGCCCACCATATAGGCTAAAACTATCGGCTACTTTAAAGTTCCAATCTAATTCAATCCCATAGCTTTGCGCTTCATCAGCATTAATAATGACGGAACCAAAGGGTCGTCCATCTAGGTAGTCAGTAACTGAACGTTGTGAATCCTTAAAGCGGGTGTAAAAGAGATTGCTATTTATGATTAAGCGCTGTTCAAGCAGATCGATACGGGTAAAAAGTTCATAGTTCCATGCCGATTCGGCATCGAATGTATAATATTCGCCGCCGCGGAAGTTAATACCTGTGCCCCCTGGAATGTTACCTTCACTGATCATAGCGCCGATTAAGACGTTATCTGTCAGATCATAGGACAGGGCAACTTTAGGTAATAAAGCCGTAAACGTCTCTTCATATTGATGGCGCACGTTTGGGATGTAGCTGGCAATACCATCGTGGCTAATTTCATCAGACTGATAACGAAGAGCGCTGGTGAATGCCCACTTGGGTGAGAAGCGCCATATGACTTCACCGTAGGGGGCAAAACTGGTATGTCTCAGGTCGGCGTCGGCATTACCAAATACGTTGTTCAGCTTATTGTTGGTTTTATCATCCCAGTAGAAGACACCGGCAACCCCACTAAACTCTGAACTCTTGTCACCAAAATTCAGCCTTATATCATTCGAAAAGTTTTCATTATCTCGTTTTGCAATCCCTTGATAAGGTGCTGCGAAGCGATAATCAAACTGCCCTTCTGAATACTGCAGTTGGTTATGCAGCTTCATCCCATTGTCGAACACATATTCAAGATCAAAAATTCCAACATGATTGCTGACTTCTTGATTATCCTGAAAAATTGAACGATTTTCTAAGTCATCATAGGGTTCTGATACCACCTCATTTCTGGGACGTTTAGCCTCCGTGGAGGAATAAGTCAGCATGGCGGAAAAGTTGCTGTATTTTTCGGGTTCCCATAGCAACTTCGCCCGTAGATTTTGGTTTTTAAACTCAAAATCCAAATCATGGGCAGTAAACTCTGGGTTAACGTAATCAACAAAGGTATCTCTAGCACTGTAATCTGCGCTAATTCTTGCGGCAAAGTCATTACTGAGCGCACCAGATGCCATAACCGAAAAACGCTGCTTATTCCGACTGCCATAAAGTGCTTGCGCTGCAAATTCTGGCGTATAAGTGGGGTTATGGGTATGGATAACTACAGCGCCAGCAATACTGTTGGCTCCTTGACTGGTCGTTTGCGGACCACGGTAGACTTCAATAGACGACACATCCCACACACCTGCGGCGCCTAAATCCAGTTCTGCGGGGCTCAGATATTTACCATCAACACTGATAGTAGCCCCGGGTACAGGCTTAGATAAGTAGGCATTACCCGCTGCTACAGGCCCTTTGGTATCCGTACCGCGGATAATGGGCGCATCGGTATTTCCGGCATAAATTAAATTTGGTGTACCGCCGAGAATTTCAGAAATCGTTGATTGGTCGACATTTTTCCTCAACTGTTCTTCGGTGATTACTGTCACTGAGCTCGCCGTTTCCTTCAGCGTCCGCTCGATTTTCTGACCGTAAACTGTGATAACTTCAATATTTCCCGCTGCATCTTTTTGCTTGGATTGCTTATCCGGAGCAGTTCCACTGTCAGCAATAGTTGAGCCTGAAATAGCGCTAAGCCCCAGCGCAAGAGAACCGATAACCCACTTTGATTGTGGGTAAAACTTACCAAATCGGGGCATGTGTAATAACTCCTTATACGAAAGATTTGTTGCCAATGAGAATAGTTATCAATTATATTATCGCCGTTCAAAACATTTATCAACACTGTGTTGATAAATAAAAATGACCGCTTAATATGGTCGCCATCTCATGGTGGTTCAATTTTTATGAAACAAGGAATTTGGCTCGTGGATGTTCATTTGCCCATAAACTCTGGCACTCAGACTATTTTTTACTCTGCAATATCAAGACTTCATCGCTTCATTGGCCTTGTGTTAATCACACTTTCCAGACCGAAGCCCAGCCTGTTCCACTTCGATTTTTTAGGTGAACATTAAAATGCAGCGACTTTTCAGTCCCACTTCAACATTAGCCTTCGCCCTACGTCCGGCGATTCCCGCACTCACTTTCGGAATGCTGCTAGCGGCAGGTGCTGGCGTGATGGCACTAAGTGCACTCTGGTGCGTAATACAGCTTATTGCTGGCCATCACTCGCTATGGTTAGCGGGGGCGCTCATATTTGGGGTCGCATCAGCGTTGCTATCAGCTGGCGCATCTTGGGTTAACCACAATGCTGAGGCGCAATTTTCTGGAAGATTAAGACGTCATGTTGCAGCGCATCTTGTCAGGCTGCCACCAAGTACTTTGGCAAAATATAAGGGCGAAAAGTTAAAGCGATTAATGGTCGATGACATAGCGTCATTGCATCATATGATCGCGCATTTACCCTCAGAGTTAGCGACCTTTATCATTGTCCCTGCCATCACTATTGGTTTGCTGATCTTAAGTGCGGGCTTAGTGGCATTACTTGCCCTTATCCCAGGCCTAGTCGCAGCGCTTTTCTATTTGGTGGTGATCCCAAGGCTTGCTGCAAAACAGGGTGAAGCACGAGTTAATGTGATGGGAAATATCACTGCAGCAGTAGATGACTACGCCCGTGGTGCGCCTGTATTTCGCATTTATGGCGCACAAACGGGTGCTATGGCCGATTACCAAAAGGCAACGACACATTTTATTGGGGATATTCTTGAGCGGGTAAGCAAGGTATCCACTTCAGTCGCCGTGGCCACATCACTACTGCAGGCTGTCTGTACTTTTGCCATTGTCTATGCCATCGGATATGAATGGCCGCCAGAAAACCTTGCTGCGGCCTTATTCTTCAGTCTGGCCATAGTCACGCCAGCCCTAAAGCTCGGGCATGGGCTTGATTATCTTGCCACGGGCCGCGCTGCCGCTCAGCGGCTAACGGATTTTCTTGAGCAGTCGATAGTCCCTGTTGGTAACGGCAATATTGAGCTTAATGCAAATATGCCGCTCACCCTCACGAATGTTGTGCCTTCACTGTCTACAAGCAATCAATCTGTGCCCATTAACTATCAATTTAGGTCTGGCAGAGTGACAGCAGTTACAGGGATCAGTGGTGTTGGTAAATCCACATTACTGCGCTTATTAGCTGGCATGGAGCCGCTACATGCCGGAGATATTCGACTCGCTGGTATGGTACTCAAAGAGATGGATGAAACCTCGATTAATCGCGCGATCATGCTATTGCCGCAAGGTGCGGGACTACTGGCAACCTCCATCGCCGACAATCTCGCACTCACCGCACCTGATGCCACGGATGAGGATTACTTAGTGGCATTACACTGTGCACAATTGGATAAACCCTTAAATACTCATGCAAGCACCTTGTCTGGTGGTGAAATACAACGGGTTAATCTTGCCCGTGTGTTTCTTTCACCCGCTCGCGTGATATTGCTTGATGAACCTACATCGGCCCTAGACAGCGAAACGGCATTTAACGTGTTCACAGCACTAAGCCATCACGCAAAAACAAACCACAAAACGATTGTGATGATCACCCATGACTTAACGCTTTCTGAGCTGGCGGATGACAAGCTCACACTCAAGCATTATCACATGGAAGGAGAAGGCCAATGATAAATCGTCCCCAAGATTACGCCGCCATAAAACACTTAATACCTGTTGCCTGCGGTTGGGCTGTGGCGGCCATATTGGAAGCGGCATGCTACATTCAACTGGCTTTAGCCATTATTGAGCAGCAATCACCACAAATAGTGCTATTCATTGCCGCGATAACCATACTCACCACAATACAGGCTTCGCGTTCTGGTTTTTGGGCTGGCGCAAGGCTAGCTAATGCGCTCTACAGTGCCCTAGGCGCGACCATGCAACAAGCTAAGCTCTCTTGGTTTACACCCAGTATCAGGACACTACTCATAGAAACTGTCTCTCGGAGTATTCCTGGCTTTATGAGTATTCCGGCACATCAATTTCAGGTCTTTATTCATGCACCGCTTATTCCGCTCTGTATTACTTTTGGCATCGGATTGATCGGTGGCATACCACTGGTAATGATGTTGGCTAGCTTGTTGCTCATATCATTTGTGATTCAGAGTATGGCGCAACGGGCCCTTGCCCGCGCAGATATGGACCGAAACAACGCTGAACTGGCAACGAATCAATCCACTCTTGAACTTATAGATCACGTAGAATTACTCCGTACAGCAGCGGGATACAATCGTGCGACCGAGCGTTTAGAGCAAAACTGGCAGGCGCAAGAAATCGCACTGGGTCGAACTAATCGCGCCGCCGCTATAGCGACATTACTGTCAGCTATCGCCAGCTTTTTACCTATTGCCGGCATGGCTGTCTATCTCGTGTTATCAGGCGTAAACAATACGACAATGCTGCTCGCAGTCTTGATGTTGACCATGCGCGCATCAGCGCCACTTGAGACTCTCGCCGTGGCGGCAATAAGCATTAATGATCAGTTAGCGGCTATTAAACACTATCGACAAGCGACTAATGCGCCAACGCTCAAAGAGCCAAGCCAAGCGCAACAAAAGACACCGCACAATCATACAATCGAACTGAATAACGTAACATTTCCCCCTGCGGTGCAAAATATCAATGCCACTATCGAGCCAGGTGAACGCGTGCTGATTTGTGGCCCGAGCGGTTCAGGTAAAACCAGCTTACTTAAGTTATTGATGCGCTTTGATGATCCCACCCTAGGCTTGATCACTTTGGGCAAGGTGCCACTCACGTCAGTCCCCGCTGCTGAACTTGCCCGCTTTTTCGCCTATGTGCCGCAGGATCCACTCATCTTTACCGGCACCATTGCCAGTAACATTCGTATTGGTAACCCTGATGCCGACGATCAAGCCGTAGATAAAGCGGCACGTCAAATGGCACTGGATGAAGTATTAGACAGATCAGAACTGGGCATTTACCAAGAAGTCGGCTTGCAAGGCGCAGGGTTATCGGGAGGAGAACGCCAAAGGCTTGCCTTAGCACGTGCGCTTATCAAAAATGCGCCGATTCTGATAATGGATGAGGCCACCTCGGCATTGGATGAGGAGACAGAAAAGCGCGTAGCCAAGGCTATTTGTGAACAGAGTTGTACACTGGTTTTAGTTTCGCACCGAAACCAATCACTTTGGCAGCCAACCAAGATAATAGAATTTCATCAATCAGTTGCCTCAAAGTAGGATCGGCTTTCTACGCATTAAAAAACTGAATTACAGATGTCTTACACAGATTATAGTGATTAATTTGTCGTTACTGACCAACATATCAATGAGTTATGTACTGCAGCCGAAATGACATGAATCATTTCGACTGCAGTTATTGCTCGTGCAAAGGAAGATGAGCATCGCTGTAGAACCGACCAAGCCTTGTTGGCATAACGCTCACTGAATCAAAGCATAAATACTCGAACTTCCTCTCGCTTTTGAGCTTTAAAATCCCTCAAACTATCTGCCACCCGTTAATAAACTAGTAACCATATTTTGCGACAGGGTGCCAGTTTTTATTAACATCCTCTTCAATAAACTTTTGTTTTTCTTTGATTAAATCCGATTCAACTAACCCTATCGCTTGATGGGCCTTTTCCTTAGTACTGCTATCTGGATAAGTAACTTGAGTCACGTTAAGTTGCTTCAATATTCCAGCGAGCAGATGACGTGCTTCGTTCGCTTGTTCGATGGCTTTATCTAAAAGCTGCTTACCTTCTTGTGGATTATGTGCATACAAACCATGTGAAGACATGGCAAAGTCCCAGCGCCACTGACTGTGTCGTATCGCCATAATGGGCTCATTCATATTCTCCCATTTAGCACCAGCATCCCATGCAGCTTTAGCTTCATAGTGGGCTTTGACGAGCAGAGCTTCAACTTCGCGGGCTTTGGTCTCAATCGTTAATTTATTAGTCGCGAGCTTGGTTTCAATTTTGGTTTTACTGCTATGGCAGCCACTGCAACTGTTATCAAAATGCGGTAAGGCTTTATCAACTTTATGGCTAGTAAATTCAACACCTTTTGCATCCTGCTGGGTAGGCATATGGCAGGTAATGCAAGTGACACCGACTTCGGCATGTTTACTGCGACTCCAGTGTTCAAACTCAGGATGACGTGCTTTGAGTATGGGCGTTTTCGAAAGAGGATGGATCCATTCGAAGAAGCGGCGAGTGTCATAATATTTTTCAATATCATCTGCGGTGCTGCCAAAAATCCAGGGAATATTAACAACATTACTTTTTTCCGGACGAAAATAGTAAGTGACATGACATTGACCACATACCTGCGCACCTTGCATATCGGTATCTTGTTTATCGAATGGCAGGTGAATTTTAGCCATAGCCTCTTGGGCATGGGGACGAGGTAAAGTTAACTTATTAGTGCCAGATTCATGGCAATCACTGCAATACACTACGCTTTGGATCTCTTTGCCCAGATCGGTAAAGTTTTTAGCGGAGTATCCTTCAAATCCCAGTTGTTCAATCAATCTAGGGGCATCCGGTGTCTTGCAGGTCCAACAACTGGCGGATAATCCTTTCTCTCCTGCTTTAGGGGGGACACCTGTACGTAAAGTATGCGTCACATCAGCAACGGCAAAATGGTGCCCACGTGGGCTATGGTACTCTTTGGCATAGGAAGATCCTGCCCAGAGTATGATGCTGGCGGGATAATTGGCGAGCATATCCTCGCGTTCAACTTGTTCAGAGGTGGCTTGCCAAGATTGATATTGGTTAGGATATTTTTGTTGATTGCTAGTATCGGAAGCCGCTACAGATGCACATGTAGTTATGACGAGCAAGCAAATCATTTTTAGCAATATAACTGTTTTTAAATAAATTTTCACTTTGTATCCTTTTGTCCTAACATCAATATTAACCTGGGCGCCCATCGATACGGGGGCGAGAAAGTATCGGCAAGTAATGCCATACAAACAGTGCAAATGCGATAAACCAGCAACTGCCAGCCAACCATAACCAGACTTGGGTGTGGGCCGGAAACCAGATGGGCATTAATGCCCTGAGCAGTGCCGCTAATGGTAGGCAGATAAATGCCAAGATCATTTTCGGGCCCTCATAAATATTTCGACTTGTGTGCCCGAGTGACACTCTGGAAATCATCGAAAGACACAGGGTAGCCATACAACCAATAGCAAATAGGTGAAGCAGACTGCGATAGGCATATTCATTATCGAGATACCAACTCATGGCTAACAGGCTGAGTGGCAACATTAAATAGGCAAGATGCAAGGACCACAGCATAGGTTCTTTCAGTGTTTTATGGGGTAACCAGCGTGCAAATCGGACCAGCTGCAAGAGCCCTGCAATGAGCAGTAAGCCTCGCTCGACTTCCAGAGGTATAAGGTGGATGAGTGATTGAATGACGAGCAAGATCATTGTCAGGATCAGCGGGTATTCAATCCAAGTTAAGGGTTCTGCTTTGGTGGCCTTAATGCGCATCGCGGTAAAGAATGGAATGACACGCCCACCGACTATGGTGATAAGTAAGGCTAACCACCATAACATCGCCTGCCAGATCTGGTTGGCAAGAATAAAGTCGCGCTCAAAAAGGGCGTAATAGCTGACATTGTTAATCACGAGTGCAGCAAACAACATGATCGGAAAACCAATATTGCGCCATTGCTTCACCTTATAAATACAGCGCCATAGAGTAAGGCTTGCCATACCAAGGAACAAGGAATCAAACAAGGCGGGCAAAATGAGCGGAACTTGCATTGGGAGTAAGAGTAATAATCGTGCCAGTAACCAGCAGCTAAAGGTCAATGCGAGTGGCCATCCCTTTAATGTGGGTTGGTTGGTCCAATTTTGAACGGCAGTCAGCAAAAATCCACACACAATTGCCATAGCGAAACCGAACAGCATTTCATGTGGATGCCACCATAGCGGCAATATCTTGCTCCAAAAGGATGAAGGGAAAAAACTATATTGGGGAGTAAACCAAGTTAATAGCCATAAAGGGATATATAGCGCAGCTAATATTGCTCCCCCAAGGAAAAAAGGTCTAAAGCCTAAGCGCCATAACGCGTGAGTACGTTCGGTTTGTGTAGGATCATCAATATTTAGCATAGTTGTTAGCCGAGTAGCAGAACGATGATGAACACACTTAAGATGCATTCAATATAGCCCTTATATTGTACTGTTATGACCTTCAATTCAAACTAAATCTTAGATTTTGGAACTAAGATCCCAAAGATGAACAAAAAATAAAGTGTCGTGGAATACTCATTTCTGACAGCTAATAGGCTTGATCAATGTACTGCGGGTTCATGACGGACAAAGGTTCGATGCAAACTTTTACACAGGTAACGGCACAAACAGTCACACATTGGTAAATTTTAGATGGGATAAATACCGTTTTGATTTAAATAACCGTGGTTTTATCGGCCTATCTTATTTCGAACACAGCCAAGACTTTGATAGCGCAGGCAGCTCGATTTATAACGGCGATAACAGTTCAGATGATTATATGGTAACTCGCTTTAGCATCGATTATCAGGCTAGAAACTGGCGGATTAGTGGCTTCGACAACAACCTATTTGATGAACAAGCATTGACAGTAAATGAGCCTACAAGCCGCAGTTATGTGGAGAGTTACGACAGAAAAATGGAAATAGTACCGGCAATGGGTAGCGTTAAAAAATGGCGAGTTATTCAATCCAAGCAAAATCATTTTTTCCGTTTTATTCGACACAAAATAAAACGGCTCGCATATTTCTATGCAAGCCGTTGTTTTATTTGGCAGGGGTGGCAGGACTCGAACCCGCAACCATCGGTTTTGGAGACCGCTGTTCTACCAATTGGAACTACACCCCTGTTGACGTGGGGCATTATGCTAAAAGCACTTCCAAAGGTAAAGTACTTTTTATGGCAAAACTCATTAACTGAAGGTTTTTCAAACAAGTTAGGCTATTGCTGTTGATTTAACTGCCACTGAGATTAAAAAGCCATCGCATATTAGCTTAATGGCGTAGTAGATACTTAGTTTAAAGCCCATAGATTAAAGGTAACTAGACTAAATGATCCCACAACAAATCAGTTTGATGACGTCGAATAAGTGTGCCGTTTCGGCCATTTTGAGGTGCTTAAGGGTTAAAGACGCGCATTTATCGAAAAAAGATCTGAGTTCGATTTATAAAATCGGCGTTTTATAGTATAAGCATCGTCAATTTCATACACAGCTCGACGGAACCACTCATGTCTGACAAATTTTTCTTCAAGGGTCGTAAAACCCCCAAGCCGAAGCACGAAAGCTATGGCTACAACACTAAGCGTGCCGCTAAACCGGGTACAGAAGCATTACCATTACAATTAATTGTTGCCGACGAAGCGCGTAAACTCGAAGTTGCCGCGATTGTTGCCGAACACCAGCTGTTCGCCAATATCGAAGTCAATGCCGACGTCGCTGAAGATATTGTTGAATTAGACGGTTTATTAAATAAGCCTAAGACCACGACTTTCGAGAAAAAACCGAATCGTAACGAGCCTTGCGCTTGTGGTAGCGGTCAAAAATTCAAGAAGTGCTGCGGCAAGTAAGCGCTTTCATCAGCGTGATATAGATAGGGACTTTTGCTGTAACGCTTTTGTGCGTCGGGAATCGCCCCTTTTCTCCCCCCTCTTTTTAGTTTCTCTCCCCAAAGCCAATTAATCTTCCAACTTTGAGATAAAAATCCGCTGCAAATCGTTATTCCATAGCTGAATAATTTTGCGGGTCTTTTCTTTATTCCAAAAACATTTACCAAATAAAATTAAACCAGCGCCTTCAAAGCAGCGTTTATCTTCTATTTCAAATTGCGCTAATAATGGTTGCTTTATCCCATCGATAGGAATGCCGATATCTTTACTGTCGGCGGGGTTAAGCCAGCTCATCGTCGGGTCAGTGTGGGATATCGTGCCCCAATACATGTGGGGTTTATTGTCGCTTGGGTCCGCATCGGCAAAATTGACAAACAGGTTCTTCGCCCGCCAACGGTATTTTCGCTCAGCGTCTGTGTATACCCAGAGATCCGATTTCGCCAAATCTGTGCCGCGCAATAAACTGTGGAGTAACTTTTCGAGCCCTTGGCTGGGCACTCGTTTTTCAGTGGTATGTTCAGCGGTGTTAACTTGGTAGCCTGTTTTCGACTCTTGTATTCGATCATCCACTGACGATGCAATAGACACTTTCGATGGCTCAGGCATAGAGGACAATTTAGGCGTTGGCTCAGTCTTGCTGGTTAATACCTGTGCAGTCGAAACTTTGTTTGCAGGTGAATGGCGACGAGGTTTACGGCTAAAGTCGATCATTAAGGCATCGGCGTCCACCAGCTGTTGCTGCACTTCAATGGCATCTTGCTCCTCACGGGACTTTTGTGCTGAAGGTTTAAATTCAATGCAATCAGCTTGGTGATATCGCGAGCCAAAACAAGCGGCTTTACCGTCTTTTGAGGCTTTACGGAAATATGCTTTACCACCGCAGGCGGGGCAAATTAACCATTGCCGCAAACGCTCGATATCCTCATCGGGTAATTGTTGAAACTTAAAAACACTATAAGTCGTTCTCGCAATTAAATGATCCTCTGTTTCGAGTTCACAAATAGCATCTAACATAGTGTTCTCCTTTATTTTCGACTGCTGGCAATACCGCTATCTATGCCCAAGCATTAATCCCAAAAGTGATAACACTTAACAGAAGTAAGATGCCAAGTACGCGGTAAATCAAACCTAAAGTACTGGTGCCTTGTGAGCTCGCATCCGAATGTAATGACATGATTTTAACTTTTGCGGCATCTTGGGTTTTGTGTTTCATTCTGCATCCTTAAAATATTTCGCCAATGGCATTATCAAACTTGAAGGAATTAATAATGCGGCTTTTGCGGCACTCGATGCATGATAAAAGGGTGTCAGTTGAGTGATTAACGCGTTGAAGCATTTGAGTGCGGCCAAGGCATCGGCGGCGGCATAATGAATTTGCGCACTGGATAAAGGCACGAGCTGCCAATTCGATAAGGTGACTTTTTTAGGTTTGTCGATACGAACACCCAAAAGCGCCGCAACTAACTGGCGCGTCCCCATTTCCTTCTCCGCTCCAAGTTGAGCCAGTGCCCAATTTAAATCTAATGTTGATGCGACATTAATGCCCCATTGTCGCCTGAGAGCGTGTGCATCACTGCGTAAACCAACCCCGACTTTGAGTATGGTTTCATCTTCTAATAAGGCTTTTAACTGGGTGAATTGCTCACCCAAAATGGCATGCTGAAATAAATAACAGGTATCCACTGTCGCGATTTGAATAAGACTCAAGGGATGTTGCACGCCGCGCTCAAAGCTTGCACGGGTTTCAGTATCAAAACCTAAGACTTGCTCAACCTGTAATCGCGCGACAACCGCATCGAACTCCGACGGCTCAACCACCTCGATGCGGACATGTTGAAATTCAAAAGCTGCTAATGCTGCAAGTTCAATATCATCAATACGTGTAGTCAAAGCGATACGTTGCTGCAGCCACAAATATGCCCACTGACGCTGCGCTTGAAGTTGAGTTTTAGCTTTAATCGCATATTCAGCCTTGGCCGATACCTGCTCACTTTTCTGCAGCTCGGTCAAGGCATTGAGGTTATCAAGATAAGCCGTGCCAGCAGCATCCATTGCCGCTATTAATCCATCGGCATCTTTGCCAAACTCTTTACGTAACCAAGCCAGCTTACTCGGGGAGACACAGTACTTCATTAACTTCATTGTGCTCATCCTTGATGGTTGATGCGCGCAGCTAGTTAACTACGCAATTTCTGTATTCCTGTCATCGCAATAAGTGCAACAGCGCCAGCAACGACACCAAATAAGCCATTAAGAATACTTGGCGTCAGCACAGCAAACACAGGTCCAACAACACCAATGGCAGCAACCGCTTGTTCAGCATGGTGGATTTGCTCGCCGACTAGGTGTAGGCCATGAGTTAAAATCCCACCGCCCACCATAAACATGGCTGCCGTGCCAATAATCGTTAAACTTTTCATTAATACGGGAGCTGCACTCAATAAACCAAAACCTAATTTACGGTTCATTTGAGTTAATACAGAGGCACCTTCACGTTGACTCAAGTACAAACCCGCATCATCCATTTTCACAATTGCCGCCACTAAGCCATACACGCCTATTGTCATGACTATCCCAATGACAGCTAACGTAAAAAACTGTGTCGATAGAGATTTGTCCGCCACGATACCAAGGGTTATTGCAATAATTTCCGCTGATAACACAAAGTCGGTACGAATCGCCCCTTTGACTTTTTCGGCCTCGTAGGCGGCGAAATCTTTAATCTCAGGTAACTCATTCTCTACTTGGGTTTCGTGTTGTTGCAGGCCTTTTCTATGGCTATAGCTGTGATGCAGTTTTTCAAACCCTTCGTAGCATAAAAACAGTCCACCAAACATTAATAAAGGGGTGACAGCCCAGGGAATAAAAGCGCTGATAAGCATTGCTGCTGGCACTAAAATCAACTTATTACGAAATGATCCCTTAGCCACCGCCCACACTACGGGTAATTCACGATCGGCGCTTACGCCCGTCACTTGCTGGGCATTGAGGGCTAAATCATCCCCCAGTACACCCGCGGTTTTCTTTGCCGCCACTTTACTCATTACCGCTACGTCATCCAAAATCGATGCGATATCGTCAAGTAAGGTTAATAAACTCGCGCCTGCCATGCTAAATCCCTCTACAAATCATCTATAAACCATTCTGCTTTTGCCATAGTAGCTTAGTTAGATTAGTTGCGTATAGCGAAATGCTTTCCAACTTAACTGCTTAAGTTACTTACGTTATTGGGACTGCTTGCTAATGTGAAAATGCCAGCAATCTAGATCACACCCGCGGTGGAATTGCGCCACATTATTTATCGGAAAAGAGTATACTAAGCACAGAATTTTTTACTCATTTGCCGTTACAGGATGTCAACATGACTCAAGATGAAATGAAAAAAGCTGCCGGTTGGGCCGCACTTAAGTACGTTGAAAAAGACAGCATTGTTGGTGTTGGTACGGGTTCGACTGTGAATCACTTTATCGATGCACTGGCGACCATGAAAGCCGATATCGAAGGCGCAGTCTCTAGCTCTGAGGCATCAACTCAGAAAATGAAAGCGCTGGGTATTCCCGTTTATGACTTAAACAGCGTCGATCGTTTATCTGTCTATGTGGACGGTGCCGATGAAATCAACGACCGCATGGATATGATTAAAGGTGGCGGCGCGGCATTAACTCGCGAGAAAATTGTCGCGGCTGTGGCTGAGAAGTTTATCTGTATCGTGGATAACACTAAGCAAGTCGACATACTAGGCGAATTTCCACTACCCGTAGAAGTCATTCCGATGGCACGCTCTTATGTGGCGCGTCAACTCGTTAAACTTGGCGGCGATCCTGTGTACCGTGAAGGCGTTGTTACCGATAACGGCAACGTGATCCTCGATGTGTACAATCTTAAGATCCTTAATCCAAAAGAATTGGAAAGTCAGATCAATGAGATCGTCGGTGTTGTCACTAACGGTCTGTTCGCTAAACGCGGCGCAGATGTGTTGTTAGTCGGCACCCCTGATGGCGTAAAAACCTTTACCGCCAAATAAGTTCTGCGTTTAAAGAATCCATCGCAGTCACAAGGCTGCTGATTGTAAAAATGCACAGTAAAAAATACGCTGTAAAAATGCCAGCCACTTTATTCAAAGGGCTGGCATTTTTTATGGTTCTTTTTAGGGTTCAATGTTATCTGACTCAGCTGCCCATCGCAGACAGCTTATATCAAACGCTTTGCTTACCAAGCTCTGGCAACTAGACCTTTTAAGTAGAATCCTTCTGGGAAGGCGCTACCGATAGGGTGATCGCTCGCTTGGCTTAAGCGTTCAATAAACTGGATTTCACGTTTCGCATCGAGCGCAGCATCGGCCACGATTTTTTGGAACAGATCCGCAGGCATTAATCCTGAGCAAGAGAAGGTCAATAACACGCCGCCCGGATTCAATAACTGCAATGCAATCATGTTGATGTCTTTATAACCACGGCAAGCCCCGTTTAACTGTGCCTTATTATCCGCAAACTTAGGCGGGTCGAGCACAATCACATCAAAGGTTTTGCCTTCATCACGGTACTGGCGCAGCAACTTGAACACATCGGCTTCATTGTAATGCACATTGTCATCACTCAAACCGTTCACTTGCATATTGAGACGCGCTGTCGCCAAGGCGAGAGAAGACACATCGACGTTTTCAATACTGGCAGCGCCTGCTTTCGCAGCGTACAGACCAAAAGTCCCCGTGTAGCAAAAACAGTTCAATACCGATTTATCTTTGACAAAACGGGCGGCAATGGCGCGGTTATCACGCTGATCGAGATAGAAACCTGTCTTATGGCCTTTAATCACATCGACGGCGATCTTGATGCCGTTTTCTTCGATAATCACCGGCATTTCAGGCAGAGTGCCGTGCAGTAAACCGGTAACAGGCAGCAGGCCTTCTTTCTTACGGGAATCCACATCGGAACGCTCATAAATAGCGCAATCAGGATATTGCTCAGCCAATAGCTCGACTAAGGTATCGCGCCATAAATCAGCACCTGTGCTCAGTAACTGGCACACCAGCACATTGGCATATCTGTCGATGGTAATCCCAGGTAAACCATCGGACTCAGCAGCCACTAAACGGTAACCTGTTAAGCCTTGCTCGCGGATTAAATCGTTACGGCCGATTTGCGCCCGCTGTAAACGTCTGGCAAAAAACGCGCGATCAATTTCTTCTTCGCGATCGAAAGTCCAAATCCGCACTTGAATTTGCGACTCAGGCGACCAAGCACCACGACCTAACCAATGACCATCATGCGCGACCACATCGACTGTCTCACCCGCTTCAGGTTTTCCCTTAATGTTATGAATAGCATTGGAAAATACCCAAGGATGGCGACGCTCGAGTGACTTCTCGCGGCCGGGTTTAAGTTTGATTCTGATAGCCATAGTTGCCTTTAAAAATAGGGCCGCCACTAAAAAAGGGCTGCTGTCTAAAAATGGGAAACGGATGATATACCCAATGCCACCTAAGTGCGAGTACCGAACACGCCGAAGCGCTTATTTACCATCATCCACGGGTGGCCGATCATACCTTATTTTAACAGTTAATTCTGAATGATATTCATGCGAAATGATGTTGGAATGGTTAATGACACAACGCTAACAAAACCGTAAAGACAACAGACATGATTTGAAATAAGACGAATTAATCAGTAAACACGAGAGCTTAGCTACGTAGCGCTAACTCAACAATGACGGGTGCATGGTCAGTACTGTAGGCGTCGCGTTCATATTCAGGTCTGACTAAGTGTCTATCGCAAGTCTGATAATCTACGACTTGCGCTAAACTGCGGCCATGGCTCGCATCAAACTCACTCGAAAGCAAAATATAATCCAGCACTGAACCTTTAGGACCATAGTAATGGGTCGCCGCTCTGTGTTCCCTATGGTAAGCGGTATTGCCAGTCAAACTGTCCCTCAAGTTCGCTTCAATAAATAACTCATAGGCATCTTTAAGTTGATACTGAGCAAACACCGCCGCTAACGCCGCATCCGATAAATGCCCAAGGCCAGCGGCTTTAATGTCATTACTGTGGATACTCTCGCCCTGTATCGTTAACGCATCTAAGGCCCCCATCGACAGACTGTCATTAAAGTCCCCCATCACGATAACGGGATGTTTAGATTCTTGCCTACGTACCAATATGCCATTGAATAATAATGCTGCTTCTGCCCCGCGCTGCATGGTGGATGCCCAGCGACCTAAGGCTTGCTCTGTGAGTAATTGGGTTTCTGAATGCAGTTTCATGCTCGCTGCGGGCGCTAAATTATCTAAACCAAGTGGCTGATGTCCGAGAGGTTGATGTTCAAGAGGTTGATGTTCAAGAGGCTGATGTTCAAATAGCTTAGGCTCGAGCGCTAATCCGGCGCGTTTTGACTTAAAGTGCACCACATAATAGTCACACTTGCCGATGTGTGGCACTTCAACGGTTGCGTGCAGCACCTTACGGCTAAAGGCAAATTCACTCGATAATCCCATGGCTGCCACTAAACGCGCATCAGGTTCGACACTGCTGATTTCCACTATGGGATACCGGGAGGCAAGCGCGACCACAGGGCTGCGATAAATGTAATCACTGATAAGAGTTGGCTCATCAACGACCGCAAAATACCCTAGACCTTGCTCGCGAGCGATTCGCTTAAGCGGTTCAGTGCTAAACACTTCTTGAAATCCCACAATATCGAGCTGGCGATGTGCGAGAAACTTACTCAACCACTGACACTTTTTCTGCCATTGCCCATGGCTATAGATATTTTCAAAATCATAGTAAGCCAAAGGCGGCTCAATAAAGTTAAACAGATTGATACTGGCGATCTTGATATTCGCGGTGCACTTATGATCGATAAGTGCAGCCATTGATTCCAACTCATCAATATTGTGTGCCACAGCTTAATCCCCCAAAATCTGAATACAGCAAACTCTCTTAATCTGACTTAATCTGACTTAATCTGACTTAATCTGAGTGAGCACAATGACTCACCGCAGGCACGACAAGGGTATACCCGAAGTGCGCTAATGCCAAATTCCCCATTATGGATAAAGTGTTAACTCATCTCTGGCGACTCAAATACAGCTTACTGAGATAAGTCATACCGTTAAAAACCACAATTCAATATCACAGTTAAATCCGACAACAAAAATCAACCCCTACCCGCAAAAAACAAACAATCACACAACAATAATTAGTACACAAAACCATCAGCACTCCCAACAAAATCACGCACGCCCAAGAATGATCATAAAATTAACTTTTACTTAAAGTGTAAATTCAAACAAAAACATATGTAATAACATGTGCGGTTGACTTTACATTTCAGTCCCTTAGAATGTGGCGACTTTAATCATTGCGGAGACCCACTGTGGGCACACACATAAGCGACAGTAGATGCCCTGTCCAAAAGACAGGATTTAACGCCTAGCACTAGCCCGCAATATTTGCTGCTACCTGCTAAGCAGGGTAGTAGTGTGAAACATTCTTCACTCAGCCTCCCCCCAAAATATCAATCACAGACAATAAGCCTGAGCCTATGGCTGCGCTTTAGCAATTCCAGCATTTTGCTGGGATTCAGTTATGTGTATTTATTGCATCTCAAAGCAAGTTTTTTGCCTCAGTGGACTTCGTTTTCCCTATGGATTTACACCTATGGATTTACACCTATGGGTTTACATCTGAGGAGCCTAAATATGGCTTACATAAACAACACATCAATTTTGCGATCTTTATCCTGTGCAAGTATCAGCTTGTACTACAGCATGAGTGCGGCGGCATCCCATCTCGAAGTAGATGATCCCGCCCTCGCGGAGCGCTGTGAATTAGAAATGGGCTGGCAACAACCTAGGTCGGATCATGCGCGCCCACAATTTAACGCGGCCACGACTTGCAGCCGCAATCAATGGGAATGGCATTTAGGATTAGCGTCCAATGCCAATGACGATATTCGTGAGGAGCAAGCAGAAGTCGGCATTAAGCTACCGCTCAACGTAAACTCCCACTCAGATCCAGAGCAGCAACAGGATGATTGGCACAGCGCACTGGTAATCAACTTGCAGAAAAACCTCGATGCCAGTAACGAATTAGCCACCGAAGTCTTCGGCATTGTTGGCAAAACCTTAGGCGATTCCGATGTCAGTCTCTATGCCAATTTAGGTTTTACCCATGAGTTTAATCAATCAACCCAATTACTTGTGGGTATCGCGGCAGCGTATGAACTCAGTAGTCACCATCGCGTGATAGCCGAGATTTATCAAAAAGAATTGAGCGAGACTACCTATCAGTTCGCTTATCAACACTCGCCGCAACAACAGCTACAGCTGGAATTGAGCTTAGGCAATGCCCTTCGTGGCAACGCGCTGCAACTTGGCGCAGACATCACCTTTTACTTTGGTCACTAGATCGTTGAGAGAATGAACTATGAACATGAATAACAGCACAAACAACACTAAAAAAATCATCCATAACCTGCAAATGATTATCGAGCAACGCAGTGCCAGCGCCATGGCTGAATTAGCCGAAAAACGCCACCCTGCCGATATTGCAGCCGTATTTAACGTCTTTAATCAAGCTCAACAAGTCCTATTATTGCAACTGGCCTCACCTAAGGTTTGCGCCAATTTGTTTCGCTATCTGACCGATGAATTGCAAGCCAGCTTAGTACAGCAATTAGATAAAACTACGCTATCTGCGCTGCTGGTTCACATGGCAGCAGATGAACGTGCCGATCTCTATAATCTGCTCGATGAAACCCAGCAAGCGGCGATTTTACCTGCGCTAGCATTGGCCAAACGGGAAGATATGCGCACCCTCGCCGCCTATGATAAAGCTAAAGTCGGCGCGGTCATGACTTCGGATTACACCTTGCTCAATAGCCGCCATACTGCGGCAGAAGCCATTGATACCCTACGCACTGAGGCCGCTGATAAGGAAACCATTTATCAAACCTATGTGGTGGACATGTTAGGTCGCTTGATTGGTACTGTGTCTTTAAGACAGCTATTGCTGGCGCAACCGCACGAGCGAGTGGTCGATTTTATGAAGCCCGATCCCGTCGCGCTCGATGCCAATGCCTTTCGCGAAGAAGCGGTGCAGATGATCGCCCATTACGACTTGATGGCGCTGCCTGTAGTCAATGGCAAAGGCCAGCTTGTCGGTATTGTCACCTATGATGATGCTATGGATATCGCCAGCTCACAGGCGGATCTTGAGTTCACGAAAACCGCGGCCATCGGCAATATTGACCATAACCTCAAGACAGCCAGCATAGGCTTACTTTACCGCAAGCGCGTGGTTTGGCTGGTAATCTTGGTTTTTGGTAATATTTTCTCGGGAGCGGGGATCGCCTTCTTCGAAGACACCATTGCCAGTTATGTCTCTTTAGTCTTCTTCCTGCCGCTACTGATCGATAGCGGCGGCAATGCGGGCTCACAATCGTCGACCTTAATGGTACGCGGCTTAGCTACAGGGGAAGTGGTTCTCAAAGATTGGTTATCTATGCTAGGGCGCGAGTTATTTGTCGCCGGATTATTAGGAGCCAGCATGGCAGCTGCAGTGTCCTTGCTAGGATTTTGGCGCGGCGGACCTGAAATCGCGCTGGTTGTGGCACTCACAATGCAAATTGTGGTGATTATTGGCAGCTTGATTGGTATGTCTCTGCCTTTCTTACTGAGCAAGTTAAAGATGGACCCTGCAGCTGCTAGTGCGCCACTCATCACCTCCATCGCCGATATCATAGGTGTACTCGTGTATTTCAGCATAGCCACTGTGGTGCTCGACTTACCTATGCCATAAACCTAAGACCTCAAAGTGAACCAAGCTAAGTTAACCTTAGCGTGGTTCACTTATCATTCGATAGTACTAACCCATTTATGACAAAGCATAAAAGCTTCAATAACCTTAAAAAAATTAAGAATAAAGCTTAAAGATCAGTTAATATTTCCATACCTGAATCGTTTTACTTTTTATTAACATTGCAGTATTTACCGCTGAGCCCAGTCACAGTAAGTCGATAAGCAATAGTGATAGTCCTAGCGACTTGAGAGGTTTTATATGTGGTTTAATTCCCAGCTCAAAGCTGAAAATCAGGCGCTTAAAGAGCGACTCATCCAACTAGAACGCCAACACCAAAATGAAATCGATGAACTGCGTGGCATGATCCGTGAAAATGAGACTATGCAGCAACAGTCACGCCAAAATGCAGACCACTACACTGAAGTGATCGCCTGCCAAAACCTAGGCGGAGATATGCTTAATGCCGTGCGCGAAGGCTTAGCCAACAGTGCCGAATTGCTCTCAGCAGAACAAGAATCACTGTCTGAACTCAATCACGTTTTTGACCAAACTCGTGTGGCCATTGCCAATTTAGGCACTAGAGCGACTTATATTAATGATCAAGCATCGAACAGCATGAAAGCTGTCACAGAACTCGATGCTACGACCTCTTCAATCAATCAATTTGTCGCGGCAATTCAAGGAATTTCAGAACAAACAAACTTGCTGGCATTGAACGCCGCCATTGAAGCCGCCCGTGCAGGCGAAGCGGGACGGGGGTTTGCCGTGGTGGCCGATGAAGTGCGCCAGCTTGCAAGCAAAGCCCATGAAGCCAGTAGCCATATTGAAAAGCTCGTGAAACAAATCGTCGCGCAAGCGGCTGAGATTAAAGAAATTGTTCATAATAATCAAAGCAGTGCCGTTGATGTAGCCACCTCATCAACCCAAATTGGCCAAGTCGTTGAAGATGTCCTGCAACGCTCAAAACAAATGCAGCACGTTATCCATAACGCAGCCACAGCGTCATTCTTGAATACCACTAAGCTCGACCACGCAGTCTGGAAAAGTAGCGTTTATCAATTAATTGAAAAACCACAGCATAACCACAATGTGAACTCACACACTGAGTGCCGCCTAGGGCAATGGTATTTCAAAGGGTTTGGTGCCGAGAATTATCAGCATTTAAGTAACTTCAAAGCATTAGATGCACCACATAAAGCGGTACACGAGGCAGGAAAGGCAGCGCTCAATGCGAGACAAAAAGGTAATTTGCCTGAGATGGTCAAACAACTGCACTCAATGGAAGACGCCAGTATGCGTGTTGTGCATTGCATTGATAACCTTATGCGAGATGTATATCGAGCGTGATATATAGGCACAGAAAGATAAGCTATCACCCATAAATAAGCCTACCTAAGAGCGCCATACTCGCGCTCTTTTTTTATCGTTCAAAACGGTATAGTAAATTTAATCTTAGAAAATGAACCCCTAGCTATACTTGATTTGAGCACAGCCTTCATCTTTAATCGTTTCAAGAGCAAGCAGTGAAACTCAATTATAACATTCTAATTTTTAGGGTTATTAATGAAATTAGTCACAAGTTTATTGCTATCACTTACCCTTAGCAGTGCAGTTTCTCTTCGCGCGCAGCCGCTCAACATCTATACCGAAGAATGGTCACCAATCAGCTTTTCTGTCGATGGCAAACCCGATGGTTTAGCTGTACAGGTAGTACAAGAAATTCAAAAGCGCATAAAGAACCCAGATCCAATCAAGGTCGTACCTTGGGCTCGCGGCTGGAAAATGCTGACCGAGCAACCTAATACTGTGTTGTTTACTATGACGCGCACAGCAGAAAGGGAGCAAATGTTTACTATGATTGGGCCTGTTGCTGTCGGCACGACTAATTTTTATGCCTTAAAAAATAGCGGTATAAAAATAACCACTATAGAGGATGCAAAGACAGCTAAGGCAATTGGTGTCTATCGTGCCTCGGTGGAAGAACGCCTATTGCTCGAACTGGGATTTACGAATATTGCCGCCTCATCCGAGCCCTTATTGAGTGCAAAACAATTGATGAAGCAACGTGTCGATCTTTGGTGTAATGCCAATCTCACCGCGCCGAGTATTCTGTCGGATGCGGGCGCGAGCATTGATGATGTAGAGTCGCTCTTCACGATTAGTGCTAATCATCTTTACATTGCCTTCTCACAAGGCACACCCAATGATGTGATCGAACAGTGGAAAAACAGCCTAGAAGCGATAAAAGCAGATGGCACCTTCGCAACGATTTACCATACTTGGCTCCCCAACGATGCGCCGCCCATGCAAACCGAACGTATCGGGTTTAGCAACTAAACCCATTGATCTAAATTCTAAGTGCTGAATGCTGAGAGCTAAACTCTATTGCTCTTTTAAAAGCGCTTAAAAAGGACACTCACAAACCCAGTCGATACGCTCACCCGTGATAGGATGATTAAACGCTAAGCGGGTCGCATGCAGCATTAATCTGCTGCTCGTCGTATTAGTGATATCAGCTTCATCTGCATCAGCCTTATCAGTCACGCACTCACCCACGCCACCGTAGAGATCGCACCCCAGTATTGAGTGACCCAATTGCTGACTGTGGATCCGCAGTTGATGGGTTCGGCCAGAAACAGGGATAAATTCGACCCGCGTGGCGAAAGGTTCGGTTAATCGTTCCAGCACCTGATATTCACTGATCGCAACTTTGCCTGTGCTATGGCAAATCTTCTGCAGTGGGAAATGGTCACTATCTTTAGCGATAGGCAGATTAATCACCCCGCTGTCAGCGGCTAAATGCCCGTGCAGAAAGGCGGTATAACGCTTTTCAACCGTGCGCGCCTGAAACTGTTTTGTCAGCAAGCCATTCACGCTTTTATTCAGCGCCACCAGCATGATGCCCGAAGTGCCAAAATCGAGCCTGTGCAGCAAAGTGGCCGTCGGAAAATCCTGCACTAAACGATAATGCACTGAGTCGAGATTCAGCGGATTCTTCCCCGACAGACTCAATAATCCGCTCGGCTTATCAATCAGTAAAATGTCGCTATCTTGATAGAGTACGCGTATTTGCCCGAGGCAAGGCGGCGCAATAAAAGTATCAGCTTTAGCAAGGCTATCGGCAGGTGCAGACATAGTTTTCAGGCTACCTAAATGGGCAATAAAATGAGTTAAGTCATACTCAAATCAAACGGCACAACTCAATAAAACAGGCTAAATAAAATAGACCCAATAATTCAATAGAATAGACACAGGCCTAAATAATAAGGCCGCATAACCTAAGTTATGCGGCCCTCTAATTAACGGCATTAACGCTGTGGCTTATTTAGCCAATACGCGCAGATGCAGTTCTTGCACTGACGTCACGTTAGTACGGTCATCGGCGGCATGGGCCATACAAGTGGCGAATGCAGCATTCATGGTCGTCGTGTAGTTAACTTTGTAACGCAGTGCACCGCGGCGCAATTGACGAGAATCTTCAATCGCTTGGCGACCTTCGGTAGTGTTCACGATATAAGTGTATTCACCATTCTTGATGCGATCGAGAATGTGTGGACGCCCTTCGTGTACCTTGTTCACTAAACGTGGGTTGATACCCGCTTCGCCTAGGATAACCGCAGTACCATGAGTCGCATCGATTTGATAACCGAGCTCAATTAACTTAGCCGCTAAATCGGCAACGCGTTTCTTATCGCTGTTACGCACAGACAATAATGCACGACCCGACTTAGGCACCTCAGAAGTCGCACCTAACTGCGCCTTAGCATAGGCTTCGGCGAACGTATCGCCCACGCCCATGACTTCACCGGTAGAGCGCATTTCAGGGCCTAACAGTGGGTCAACACCTGGGAACTTATTAAATGGCAACACCACTTCTTTCACTGAGTAGAAAGGTGGGATCACTTCTTTAGTGAAGTTTTGCGATGTTAAGCTTTGACCCGCCATCACACGCGCGGCGATCTTAGCTAAAGGCACACCCGTTGCTTTGGACACGAATGGCACTGTACGGGCAGCACGTGGGTTAACTTCAATCATGTAGATTTCGTTATCTTTCACGGCGAACTGTACGTTCATCAGGCCAACAACGCCGAGTTCCATCGCCAACTTGCCGACTTGAACGCGCATGCGATCTTGGATTTCTTGGCTTAGCGTGTAGGGAGGTAAAGAGCAACCTGAGTCACCTGAGTGAACCCCCGCTTGTTCGATATGCTCCATAATCGCGCCAATCACCACGATTTCACCGTCACATACTGCGTCGATATCCACTTCAATCGCATCATCTAAGAAGCGATCGAGCAGTACTGGCGACGCGTTAGATACGCTCACGGCTTCGTTGAAGTAACGCAGCAAATCTTGCTTGTCGTAAACGATTTCCATCGCGCGGCCGCCCAGTACATAGGATGGACGCACAACTAGCGGATAACCGATACGCTCAGCGGCAATAACAGCACCTTCAACCGTAGTCACGGTATCATTTTCAGGCTGCTTCATCTCTAAGCGTTGAATAGCTTGCTGGAAACGCTCACGGTCTTCGGCGCGGTCGATGGCATCTGGGCTAGTACCAATTACAGGTACGCCAGCAGCTTCTAAGGCACGGGCCAATTTCAATGGCGTTTGACCACCGTACTGCACGATAACGCCCTTTGGCTTCTCGATACGGACGATTTCTAATACGTCTTCCAATGTGACGGGTTCGAAGTACAGACGGTCTGAAGTGTCGTAGTCGGTTGAAACGGTTTCAGGGTTACAGTTCACCATGATGGTTTCATAGCCGTCTTCACGTAGCGCTAACGCCGCGTGCACACAGCAATAATCGAACTCAATACCTTGACCGATACGGTTTGGCCCGCCACCTAACACCATGATTTTGTCACGGGTCGATGGGTTAGCTTCACATTCTTCTTCATACGTTGAGTACATGTAAGCCGTGTCTGTTGCAAACTCAGCCGCACAGGTATCTACACGCTTATAGACTGGGTGCAGGTCGAACTTATCACGCAGCTTACGCACTTCGGCTTCGTTCACGCCTAATACATCGGCCAGACGCGCATCGGCAAAACCTTTACGTTTCAGCTTACGCAGTAAGTCGATATCCAGACCCGCCAGACCCGCTTCAGCAACAACACCTTCGAGCTGAACCAGCTCTTCGATTTGCACGAGGAACCAAGGGTCGATATTGGTCAGTTTAAAGATTTCATCTAAGCTCAGCCCCGCACGCATCGCATCGGCTATGTACCAAATACGGTCGCAACCAGGCTCTTTCAGCTCGTGGCGAATACGTGACATCGCCTCAGGTTTAGACATATCTGTGACAGGATCTAGACCGTTACGACTAACCTCTAAACCACGTAATGCTTTTTGCAGTGACTCTTGGAAAGTACGGCCAATCGCCATCACTTCACCCACAGACTTCATCT
The DNA here is from genome assembly GCF_025654465.1 of Shewanella sp. SM101. Classification (NCBI taxonomy): domain Bacteria; kingdom Pseudomonadati; phylum Pseudomonadota; class Gammaproteobacteria; order Alteromonadales; family Shewanellaceae; genus Shewanella; species Shewanella sp. SM101. The sequence goes on along the minus strand of NZ_JAKKRH010000014.1, from coordinate 9,107 downwards.
GTGTGGTTAAGCGGTCATTGGCGCCGGCAAACTTTTCAAAGTTAAAGCGTGGCACTTTAGTCACAACGTAATCGATAGCAGGCTCGAATGATGCTGGCGTACGACCGCCAGTGATGTCGTTCATCAGCTCATCAAGGGTGAAACCAACTGCTAACTTAGCGGCGATTTTCGCAATCGGAAAACCCGTTGCTTTTGATGCTAATGCTGAAGAGCGCGATACCCGTGGGTTCATCTCGATGATAACCATACGGCCATCTTTCGGGTTGATACCAAACTGTACGTTCGAACCGCCGGTCTCAACACCAATCTCACGCAGTACGGCCATAGAGGCGTTACGCATGATTTGGTATTCTTTATCAGTCAGGGTTTGCGCGGGTGCAACTGTAATAGAGTCGCCCGTGTGCACGCCCATAGGATCGAAGTTTTCGATGGCGCAGACGATAATGCAGTTATCGTTGCGATCGCGGACCACTTCCATCTCGTATTCTTTCCAACCGATCAGTGATTCGTCGATCAGCAGTTCACTCGTTGGCGATAACTCTAAGCCCTGTGAACAGATCTCTTCGAACTCTTCCCTGTTGTAAGCGATACCGCCACCCGAGCCACCCATAGTAAAGGATGGGCGGATAATACAAGGGAAACCCACTTGATCAAGTACGCCATAAGCTTCGTCCATATTGTGGGCAATGCCCGCGCGTGGACAATCAAGACCAATACTTTTCATCGCTTTATCAAAGCGGCTACGGTCTTCAGCTTTATCGATAGCATCGGCAGTCGCGCCAATCATCTCGACGTTAAATTCTTTCAGTACGCCTTTGGCTTCAAGTTCTAATGCGCAGTTCAGTGCGGTTTGGCCGCCCATGGTTGGCAGAATCGCATCTGGGCGTTCTTTAGCAATAATGTTACGGACCACTTCCCAGTGAATCGGCTCGATATAAGTGGCATCGGCCATTTCTGGATCAGTCATAATGGTGGCAGGGTTAGAGTTCACCAGAATGACACGGTAGCCTTCTTCACGCAGCGCTTTACACGCTTGTGCGCCAGAATAGTCAAATTCACATGCCTGACCAATCACGATTGGGCCGGCGCCTAGGATAAGAATACTCTTTATATCTGTACGTTTTGGCATTGCTTCTCTCTTCTCCTAGCTAGCGTACTACTTGGCGTTCTGACGGTATATGTCGATTAGCTCGATAAAGTGATCGAACAGCGGGGCGGCATCGTTCGGGCCTGGGCTCGCTTCAGGGTGACCTTGGAAGCTGAATGCGGGCTTGTCCGTGAGATGGATACCTTGGAGTGAACCATCAAACAGCGACTTATGCGTCACCTTAATGTTGGCGGGTAAGGTCGTTTCATCGGCAGCAAAACCGTGGTTTTGGCTGGTGATCATCACGTTACCTTTCTCGATATTGCTCACTGGGTGGTTTGCACCGTGGTGACCAAACTTCATCTTCAAGGTTTTTGCACCTGAGGCCAGCGCGAGTAGCTGATGACCTAAACAGATACCGAAAATCGGCGTGTCGGTTTTCAGAATTTGTTGAATCGCTTCAATCGCGTAATCGCATGGCTCTGGATCGCCAGGGCCGTTCGAAAGGAATACACCATCGGGATTCATCGCTAACACTTCGGCAGCTGAAGTTTTAGCTGGCACTACGGTAACGTCACAACCGCGGTCCACTAACATACGCAGAATATTTTGCTTAACACCGTAGTCGTAGGCTACTACTTTGTATTTAAGCTCATTTGCTGGCGTATCTTCTGGTAAGCCGCCCACTAAACGCCAGCTACCTTTACGCCATGGATAGGCAGTTTTGGTCGTGACTTCTTTAGCGAGATCCATGCCTTTTAAACCGGGGAAAGCTTTGGCAGCGGCGAGCGCTTTTGCTTCGTCTAAGTCTGCACCTGCCATAATACAACCGGCTTGAGCACCTTTTTCACGGAGAATACGAGTTAACTTGCGGGTATCGATATCTGCTATGCCAACGACATTGTTCGCTTTGAGATAATCACTTAAGCTTTGTTGATTACGGAAACTACTTGCGATGAGCGGAAGATCACGAATGATAAGACCACAAGCGTGAACCCCATCGGATTCAATATCTTCATCATTGGTACCAGTGTTGCCTATGTGTGGGTAGGTTAATGTTACAATCTGGCGTGAGTAGGATGGATCAGTTAAAATTTCTTGGTATCCTGTCATGGAAGTGTTAAAAACAACTTCACCAACAGAGAGACCATCGGCACCAATTGCTGTGCCAGAGAATACAGTTCCATCTTCGAGTACGAGTAAGGCAGACTTTGTCAACGCGACCTCCATAAAGAGCCAAGCCACTGAAATATAATGTTTATATGTTATGTTAAGATACCAATTTCCGCTAATTTACGAAATTTTGACAAATTCCAGCGAGTTTACAGTAAAAACGCGAAACCGTCCACCCACTGATAACTGGGTGCAAAAAAAAACGCCATATCGGCGTTTTTAATATTAATGCAAACCTAAAACCTGCTGCATATCATACAAGCCCGGCTTTTGCTCCACGAGCCAGTGAGCGGCACGCATAGCACCATTAGCAAAGGTCATACGACTCGAAGCTTTATGGGTGATCTCTAAACGCTCACCGATATCGGCAAACATGGCCGTATGTTCACCAACTAAATCACCGGCACGAATGGTCGCAAAACCGATAGTTTCACGGTCACGTTCACCCGTGATCCCTTCGCGGCCATATACGGCACATTTCTCAAGATCGCGACCTAAGGTCTTAGCAATCACTTCACCCATTTTCAGGGCTGTACCCGACGGCGCATCTTTTTTGTGTCTGTGGTGGCCTTCGATAATTTCGATATCCGTGTAATCACCCATGACTTCGGCAGCCAGTTCGAGTAATTTCCACATCAAATTGACACCCACAGACATATTCGGCGCCATCACGACCGGCGTTTGCTCGGCAAAGGCATTGATCTGTTCTTTTTGAGCATGATTGAAACCCGTTGTGCCAATCACCATGGCTTTCTTATGGCGAACACACCAATCTAAATGGACAATACTGGCGTCTGGCGCGGTGAAATCGATCAATACATCAAAATCATCGGTCGCATAATCGAGCGAATCCATGATCATGACGTTTAATTTACCCACACCAGCTAACTCCCCCGCATCCACACCCACTAAACTTGAGCCTGCACGCTCAATGGCGGCACCCAGTAAAATATGGTCGTGATTGTAGGCCGCTTCAATAAGAGTGCGTCCCATACGACCACCGGCACCGACGATTGCCACTCTCACTTGTCCACTCATTTCAATCTCCTCAACCTTTCTTTGTATTCCATAAGAAAACGCCTAAGACAGGCTTAGGCGTTTTTTCAATATTAGATGATATCTAATAATTCAACTTCGAATACCAAAGTTGAATAAGGAGGAATCGATGCCCCCGCGCCGCGCTCACCGTAAGCTAAGTGATGTGGCACAAATAATTTCAACTTAGTGCCTACTGGCATCAGTTGCAGTGCTTCAGTCCAGCCAGCGATAACGCCAGAAACTGGGAACTCAGCAGGTTGGCCACGAACTACAGAGCTGTCAAACACATCACCATTGATGAAAGAACCATGGTAGTGAGTACGAACAGTATCTTCGTAAGTTGGAGTAGCACCGTCACCTTGGACTAATACTTCGAACTGCAGACCAGAGTCAGTCACAGTCACGCCATCACGCTTAGCATTTTCAGCTAAGAAGGCATCGCCTTCAGCAGACGCAGCAGCAGCAGCTTGCTCTTGAGCAGCTTGAATACGACCGCTAATTTCAGTGAAAGCAACTTGCAGATCTTGCATAGACACAGCACTTTCTAAACCGGCAAACGCATCGGCTAAACCCGCTTGAACGGCTGGAATATCCACACCATCAAAAGAATTGGCGGCCAGTTGCTCACCCATTTGACGGCCTACACCGTAGCTTGCTTGCTGTTCAACAGTACTGAATTTATCAGACATAATTAACGACTCTCAATTATCAGTGGAATTTTGCGCGCCAGTTTACCATAGTTCAGCGAGCTATGCTGATAAACTGACTGCTTATTTAACTAAGGAGGCTTTTTTACACACTTATTGCGTATTTATCCAAAAGCATAAATAGGTTAAGGACACATATCTCTGCGCAAACGACAGCGAACACTCACCAAACGGGCACTTAGATCTTAAATAGACTTCAGCTTATTTCGGCGCCACACATTGATTCTTCACCTGCGCTTTAGCACTGGCATAAAGTGGCTGCATCTGTGCTTGCAATTGTTGTAGCTGAGCAATGCGATTACTGTTCGATGGATGGGTCGATAATAACTCCGGCCCTTGGCTACCGCCCACCTTCGACATATTCTGCCATAACTCAACACTCTGAGCCGGATTGAAACCCGCTCGAGCCATTAGCTCTACGCCCATAATATCGGCTTCGCTCTCTTGGGCGCGACCAAAAGGCAGAATAACCCCCACCTGAGCACCGAGTCCTAACGCCGACATATATAAGTCGCGATTCGACACACCACTCGCCCCTAGCGCCGCATCGGCAATCTGCATTCCAACGCCCGTTAACTGGCCACGGGAAACCTGCTCATTACCGTGCTGCGCCAACACATGCGCGACTTCGTGACCGAGCACAGTAGCAAGCTGATCTGGCCCCTTAGCGACCTTAAGCAATCCGGTATAAACCCCAATATGCCCACCCGGCAGAGCAAAAGCGTTAACTTGTTCAGAGTCAAACAAAACCACATCCCAGCGCTGGGTTTGGTCCGGCAGCACTGCGGTAATACGATTAGCGACACAATTGACGTATTGTGTCAGCTTTTTATCACTACTCACTTTTTGCTGTTTTTTCATTTCCTCGAAGGAGGAATCGCCCATCTGCTGCATTTGCGCCGCTGAATACAACAAGGTCTGCCCTCGCCCTGTTGGCGATTGCGTGGTCGCACAGGCCGATAATCCGAGCGCGACCGCCATCCCCACTAAGCCTAAACGCATTGATTTCATGTGGCACTCCTTAAATCCCATGACGGGCGTGAAGATCTTTGAGCCAACACGGGCTCAACTAATGGACAGATTTTACTGAGATAGACAAGATAAGCCAAATAGAGAAACACTGGCGGCGCGCGTTAGCGATACTTTGCACCTAAAGTGAATTAATACTCCTCCTTTAACAAGGCATAGACGAACTCATCGCCCCACGCGCCTTTAAAGAAGATGTTTTTCACATAATGGGCCTCGCGCCTAAAGCGGAGTTTTTCGAGTAAGCGACAGCAGGCAAGATTTTGTGCATCGGTGATAGCAATAACTCTATGCTTATGCAATTCAATAAAGAGGTAATCCAGCAATGCGCTGACGGCCTCAAAAGCAACATGTTTACCTTGATGCTCAGGCGCAATCGTAAAGCCAATTTCCACCTGCAGCTCATCAATAAAGTGCAGCGCCAGATCGCCAACTAATTGGGTCGGTGTTGCTCCCGATGCGACAGTGACAATTGCAAGCTGAAACCAAGTATCAACCGCACCAAATTGTGCATAATCCATCTTCTCGAACAACGCGAGTGCATCGCTATAGCGGTAATCCGTCCAGCTTTGATATTTAGCGACCTTAGGGTCGGCTCGATAGGCGGTAAAAGCCTCAAGATCCGCTCGCTGGAATGGCCTAAGTACAAAGTGCTTGGTCGTTAAACCGTTATTCACCACTTTATGAAGTGCTTTGCTTAACGCCAATGTCGATCCCATGACTTAGCTCCTTAATGTAAATAAGTCAATAAGTTACACCCAGAGCGAAAGTGATAACAGCGGCCAATGCGCTTTATTCTGTTATCAGTTTAGTGATTGAGGCACGCCAAGCTTGAACGCTATGAATAGCTTCAAACTCAGCGCTTACCTTTAAACTCTTTGGCGCTGTGCTTATTGATGCTACGGCGATTCGCCTGTTTATCCCGTGGTGGTCGCTTACGCTCAACTTTGATCTCAGTGGCGCCATCAGTGATTTTTTCACTCGGCTTATCCGTTACCGGGAAGTCAGCCAATAATGCCAGAGGTAACTCCCGCGCGGTTAAACTGCGGATCGCCGTTAAAGTTGCCATTTCACCGTGGCACACGAGGGAAATCGCCAGCCCTTTTTCGCCAGCGCGCGCGGTACGGCCAATGCGGTGCACGTACACAGGCGCACTCATGGGCAAATCGAGATTGATAACAACAGGCAAGGTATCAACATGAATGCCGCGCGCCATCAAATCTGTCGCCACTAATACTTGGATCCGATTGGCTTTAAAGTCGGCCAAGGTTTGGCTGCGAACGGTTTGCTCTTTTTCACCGTGCAGCGCAGCGACTTTCATCCCCGCTTTGGCGAGCCGTTTAGCGACGGCATCGGCATCATCACGGGCGCTGATAAACACCAACACCTGCGGCCATTGATACTGTTTTAACAGCGCAATCAATGCCTGTGCTTTGCTGCCCTTGTTGACTAAATAGAGCTGTTCTTCGATTTCACCAGCCACTGAATTCACCTTGTGGGCTTCAACCCGTAGCGGCTGATTCACCAGCAGCTTGCCCGCCAATGTATCCAAAGCCTCGGGCAAGGTGGCAGAAAACAACGAGGTTTGCTTAAGCTTAGGCATAAACGCCATCAGCTTTTGCACATCAGGCCAAAACCCCATTTCCAGCAGGCGGTCAGCTTCGTCCAACACGAGATGCTTTGTCGAATCGAGGCTGATGTGGGCCTGTTTGCATAAATCCAGTAAACGTCCTGGGGTTGCCACTAACACCTGCGGCTTGGCTGCAAGTTCGACTAATTGGTCTTCCAGCGCGACCCCACCACACAGAAGCTGAATGTTCAACGAAGCCGATAACTGACTCGCCACTGTTTGCAGCGCCTCAGTCACTTGCAGCGCTAATTCCCGTGTAGGCACCAGCACTAACGCCAGTGCATTTGGAGGCTGTACAGACTTAGTGCCCTGCAACTGTGTTTGCTGTTGCAACAAAATTTGTTGTAAGAGTGGCAAACCAAAGGCTAAGGTTTTCCCGCTACCGGTTTGTGCTAAGGCTAACAAATCCCGTCCCGCAAGAATGGCCGGAATCGCCAATTGCTGCACCCGAGTCGGATGCGCCAACGTTGCAGGTAAAGCCTTAAGTAATGCCGAATTTAAGCCAAGCTCAGCAAAAGTTAACAACTCAGGGGAAGAAGAAAGCTCAGAAAAGGACATCACAGCACCGGATCAAAACATGGGAGCGAAAGTTTACTGAGAGTTGCCTTTGAATACCAATGTTGTTTCGGCTTTTACGCAAGCCTTGGCACAGTTTGCAACGCTACTCATTACAACGGTACGGTTTGCAACGATACAGTTACGGCATTTGCGTTACGCTGCTAAGAAAGTCTAAATTTTAAACTTCGTTTGAATTTCTAAACCAAAGGTCAAATCAATAGCCGACCTAAAGAGAATCAACTGCAATCTCCTCTTGGATCTACCCTGCCGACAAGGTTCATGTCTAACGGCCAGTTCGCAGGAATAGGTGAATGCCTGTCACTTCGGTGTTCATGGTTTATCTTAAAAGAGACTCTAGCCGCATCTTTCTTATGTGCGCAAAGTTAACGCAGGTGATGGGATGGTAGATTTTAATCCCACAGCTTTCGTGAGCGCTTATGGTAGAATCACGCCCAATCAGCTTTATGAATGTGCAACACAACTCATTTGTTTAACTGAACGTAGTGGAACACTACCGTGATTAACTAAATGAGGAGAAAAGATTATGAGTAAGTTAAATGCCGCAGAACGTAAAGCCCGCGATAACGCCCGTTTTTCACAACGCGTCGATGAACGCCGCACAAAAGGTGAAGACGTCGTCGCCTACGTGCTGGGCAACAAGCTCGCGTTTAAGTTTCTGACTAAACCAGAGAGACACGAATTTAAACAAAGAGAAGCCGCACTTGAAGAAGAAGCCAAGCTTAAAAAGCAACAAGCGTTTCAGCTTAAAACCGAGCAAGAGTTAGAGAAAGCCGAAGCCGCATTTACTGATACTGAAGAGTAACCTCTCAAAAGAGCCATTGATCATAATTGATGGCTCACGCATACCCCATTTCCAAACTTCGTTTGAATTTTTAAATCAAAATCAACGTCGTGGGGCTTCACCCCACACCCGACCAAGGAAGACTGCTCGCCCTATCCTCCTTGGATGCTCCATAACGCCCCGCGGCAACTTCGCAGGGGAAGGTGAACTCCTGTAGTTGTAGTGTTAACCATTAATCCCAAAAGAGATCTGCCAGTCCCATCTTTTTTAACTTTAAAAATTAAGTTTCATTATGGTGCGATGAAATATTTACAGCCTAACGATCTCAAAATGGTTGGTTATCAAGTAGATCTTCTAAAAGTAAAATTGCATCTTTATCTTCGGATAACTCAATCAACTGAGAAAGTACATAAGAGGAGAATAAGACGACTATTTTCATCAATTCAAAAACTTCTGAATAGCTAATATTGGATGTAATAATATTTCCACCTATTTGCCGATGAGCTAGCTCACGACCTCCATGAGTAAAATCATGCATATTTTCTCTCATAATTTCCCAAAGCTTAGATAGTAATTTGGGGTTATCAGATTGAGCCTCAATTAACTGAATATCATTCCAAGGCGATGGCCACCCATCTTTTGAATTCATTACTTTTAGGCTTTGCTCTTCTGAAGCACAGTTACGCAACCAAACCGCACGAAAAGTATTTTCAAAGAGTGGTCTTAGCAAGGCTGAAGAAGACGCTAGATTTTGCTGCTGAACTAACACTTGTATAGCATCACAGTGATTCATAGAGGTGTATAACATGGAGCTAATAAATTTATTTTTATCTGTAGCTAGGGTCTGTTGATCTTTCGAGAGTAATTTTTAGACAGCATGGCAAGACGTTATAATTTGCTTCGCCAAAAGTAACCATAACCTCAAGCCATGCCAAGACTTATGCTAACCGATGCACGCTGGGAAAAGCTATTTCATTTAATGAAAAGCACAGGCCGTGTTTATGACAAACCTGAACATAGACAAACATTCGAAGGTATTCTTTACCGCCTTAGAACAGGTATCCCTTGGCGAGATTTACCTAAAGA